>NSLH01000017.1 GCA_002763895.1 [Chlorobium] sp. 445 | reverse complement strand
GAACTTCGCATTAGCGATTAGATTGTGAAGTGCGACGAAACGTGCTTGAGACTTTCTCCAAAACTTTCTTGGTCAAATTATGTTCTTCGTTAGCGTAGAGCAGAAGTGTATCTGAAGCTCTATCAAAAACGAAGTCATATCCTTCCGCTGTTGCAACTTCCTTGAGCGAAGCAAAAATTCGGTCTTGAATGGGTCGCATCAATTCCGATTGCTTGCGGAAGTATTCTCCATCTACGCCAAATTTTTGATTTTGATACTCTGAAATTTCTCTCTCTGCAGCAAGCAGCTCATTCTGCTTTTGCTTCTTGATTTCATCAGTGTAAAGAATTTCGCGCGTGCGGTAGTCTTGAAAAAGTCTCTCCAAGTTTTCGCGTTTCTTTTAATCTCAGCCTGCCACTCGTTAGAGAGTGCCTCTAACTTGCGCTTTGCATCTTGTGCTTCGGGCAGAGCATCAATGATAACTTGCGAGTCAATAAATCCTATTTTTTGTTGAGCAAGCAGCGTGTCGCACGCAACGCATAAATGCAAAATTCCTAAGAGCCCTATTGCAAGCGTAATGCGAGGCATTGCGTATAAATTTTGAGCCGTGAAAGTAGCAAATTTTTAGGCTTTCTTCAAGCCCCACCTGTGTCTATACGACTGCAAACGACATCTGAATAAGTACGAACTTTACGAAGTTTTGTCGAGAAAGGTTGTGCGGAGTTACTTTTTTCCGCATCGGAAAGAGCGTATATTTGAACGAACTGCTAAAACAGCAGGATTGTCTTTGTAAGCTTGTAATCGTAGTCTTTGTAAAATTAGCAACTAATTCCATAGGAGGATTTTCCAATGAGAGTGTTTCTTTCGCTTCTTCTTGTCTCGTCAATTACTGTGTCAGTAATCGGTTGTGGTGGCGGTGGCGCAGCCAAGCAAGCCGAAGACGAATTTACTGAAGTCAAGCAGATGGCGCCTGAACTGTATACGCTCGCTGAAACCATCAACAAAAAGGGAGGTATTGCAGAAGTCGCTTACTCTGAGTCACCACGCCAAGATTTTGCAGAGCAAAAAGCTGTGATGGAGTGCCAGCGCAAAATCTCAGAGCGCTATGAAGCCAAAGTGCAAACCCTGACCAAAAAGTTTGCGGAAGAAATTCAAGGCAATACCTCAGCAGGTGGTCCTGAAATCAACGAAGCTTTTACCAATGTCATGAAAGTCAGCAGTAAGAATGTTTTGCAAGGCGCAACGAAGCTCGCTCCGCCAAAAAGCCTACAAAAAGAAGGACGGACAATATCGTGTCTATGTGGTCTATGGAATGGATCCTGATATGCTTAATCAATCAATCATTGATCAAACAAAAACTAATCCTAAGCTCTACGAGAGATTCCGCGCATCACAAGCCTACAAAGAACTCGAAAAAGAAATGGCGGAATACGATAGTAAGTAAGATAGGGCACAAAGTCGGAGGGCGAAGCAAACCTTCGCCCTTCTTTTTTGAGGGGCATGAACAAGTCGCTTCCTGCCAATCTCTCTAACCAGTTGTTGTATGAAGTACCTGCTGCTGCTATCCGCTTGGCTCTTGCCTCTGGGGCTGCAAGCCCAAGTCTATCCTGAGTGGTTTCTTTATCCAGCACGATATCCTCATCATGTTATAGGGTTTACATACAACCGTACCCCAGCTGAAATTGATGGTGCACGCATGTATTGCGTCTATCAAGAGTGTATTGCAGATGGCAAATACATTGTCTATACCAATGAGAATGACGACCGCTTCTTAATCGAGAGCGACTATTACTACTACTTCCCTGATAGTCTGTTGCAAACAGTTCAAGAAAGACTGCAGCGAGTCGATTGCTTTATTACAAGTGTAGCACGGCGTGACATGGCTTGCCTGTTCTCACTGGATTCAGCTATCGATGTGCCAAGAAACTTCATAGATATTTCAAAGTTGCCAGAGCCTGACTGGATTAAAAAGCGGTTTTGGATAGAAAATGGATACGCTTATGGCGTAGGGTTTTATACGTCGCAAGGCAATAAAAACGACGCATGGAAAACTGCTGAAGAGCAAGCCTTTTTTGCCATTATGACCAATACAGTTGCCAAGTTCTACTCGATTCGTCTGGCTCGAGAGAGCAACATTGCGCGTGAGCGACTCTATGAGACTGCAACAGCACTGAAACTCAAGTTTCAACTAAAAAACCTTGAGGTGTTAGAGCGATGGAATGCTGTGAAAGATGAGTTGTTTTATGTGCTCGTGCGCATCAAGCAATCTGACATTCGCTCGCCCTTTCTTGTGTCGCAAAGCAATCAGCAAGATTCACTGCGATCGCTGTTGCGCAAACCTACACCAGCACCAAAACGTGCCCTGCCTGCGTTAATGAAAGGAAAGAACTAAGCTTCGCCTTGAAGAAGCACATGCTTTGCAAGCCCTTTGTTCAGAGACACGGCAACAATCCTTGTCTGTATTGTTTTAGCGCCCGCGCAGCCAGGTAGAAATTGCTCTTGAAATGCACTAACTTATTGGCACTTTGCTAAACTCAAACCGAAGCGATTAAAAAAGCTATGAACGAGGAAAGAGAAAGAGAAGACTATCCACGAAATGGCAGCGCGCAAAAAAACGGCGCAGCAGATTCAGATGATGAAAAAATTTACTTGCCTGAAAAAGGCAGCATTGGTGCAAAGATTCGTGAGCGCAACAAAAGTCGCACCATCTTTGGCGGACTGACTTTCACAGAAATTACAGGCTATGGCTTTGCTGTGCTCTTTTTTGCACTGGCGATTGGTGTCTACTTCCAACTTGGACGTAATCCTATCACAGAACAGTATGGCACAACGCTTGCAGCGGTGCTGGCACTCTACGGCATCTATCGCTTTGTCAGAACACAGAACTGGACGAAGGCACGGCTGCGACGCACCGAACTACGCAAGCACCGCGAAAAACTTCAGCTCGATGAATTGGATGATGAAGAGCAATCGTAATAGCTAACACACGGCATCCTAATTTTTTTCTTGTATCGTTAAAGACTTTTTGCTATTATTCATCAGTTCTAAAATAAAAATGAACACACGCGCACCGCGCAGGTTAAAGCAGAAGTATCGCTTTACGCAAGTGAGCACAGTAAAAATGAACTGTAGTAGTATGAAGTCTCTTTGCAACACTCACGCTGAATTTGGCAACCCAGTTAGCTTTAGCTTCTGGGAAAGCGCAACCCGCTACAGTGGGTGTGTGCAAGCCCCAAGACACGCAACATCTGAAATCCCAAAGTACCTTTCTCTAAGCGCTAACATTGCACATTTTTCTACACACCAAGCAAAGCAAGTACATTTGCTCTTTCCTACATTTTTCAAGACAAGCAGACTCAAACATAAATCTGTTTGAGACTATCATCATCAAGATGCAGTGCCTGATGATAAGTAATGTGCAATGCAAACATGGAATTAAAGGAATTAAATAAGGTTGCAAAGGTTGCACAAAAAGAGAGCAGACCGCACCAATCAGTTGGTGAAGTGCTGAAAAGTCTGCTGCTCTTAACAAAGCCAACAATTATGCTGCTGGTTGTCTTATCGGCAGCTGTAGCACTGTGCTTGGAAGGCAGTGTGCTGCACGATCCACTGCAGTTTGCGCTCATTCTCTTTGCAGTCTATCTCACAGGTGGGGCAGCAAATGCGCTCAATCAATACTTTGAGCGCAATGTCGATGCGCAGATGGCACGTACCAAATTGCGCCGTCCGTTGCCGCAAGGCAAACTCACACCAAATCAAGCCCTTGGCTTTATTGTCATTATTGCAACGGTGGGTATCGGCATTTTCGCTCTTGCCTTTAATTGGCTTAGCGCGCTCATTACGACAGGGACGATTCTTTTTTACGGATTTTTCTACACGCTTTGGCTCAAACCGACAACTCCACAAAACATCGTCATCGGTGGCGCGGCTGGCGCAATGGCGCCTATTGGGGTGTGGGCAGCTATAACAGGTAATGTTGCGCTAGAAGCCTATCTGCTGTTTGCAATTGTGTTTTTTTGGACACCTCCGCACTTCTGGGCATTAGCGATTTTTTGCAAAGAAGATTACTTGAAAGTCAATTATCCAATGATGCCCGTGGTAAAAGGCGACGACGAGACCATGCGGCAAATTCTGATTTACACTTTCATTACAATCGGTGTAACAGTAGCTTTAGCAATTGTCATTGAGAGCTATGTCTTCGGTGCTGTGGCGCTGGGGCTTGGTGTGCTCTATGTTAAGAAAACGCTTGGTGCACGAAGACATCGCACCAAAGAAGCAGTGCGTGCCCTGTTTGGGTATTCTATTGTCTATCTCTTCGGGCTATTTGCAGCACTGATTGCAAGTAGCACAGCAACGCATTTGCTCTGGAGCTAAGGTATTAAAGACGCTAACAAATTAGAAATAACCTATCTGAGGAGTTTCATATGGCGCAGTTATTTCCGCGATGGCTCAACAAATTTCCAACGGTCTTTGCAATTGGAACTGTTGGGGGCTTGGTGCTGGTCGTGCTGTTGATTTGGTATTACTGGTCGCCTAAAGCGCTGGATGTAGGCTACCGTCCCAAACAGCCAGTACCGTATAGTCATAAACTGCATGCAGGTGACTTGGGCATGGATTGTCGCTACTGCCACACAACCGTTGAAAAAGCCGCAAATGCCAGCGTGCCATCGACACAGACCTGCATGAACTGCCACGAAAAGCATGTGCTGCCGAACAGTGAAAAGCTCTTGAAGGTGCGTGAGAGCTGGACCACAGGCAAGCCAATCGAATGGATCAAAGTGCACAAAGTGCCAGACTATGCGTATTTCAACCACAGTGTGCATGTCAATGTCGGTATCGGATGCCAGAGCTGCCACGGCAATGTCGCGCAGATGGATGAGCGTGGTGTGATGCAAGTAGAAGCGCTCTCTATGGGCTGGTGCTTGGATTGTCATCGAAATCCTGATCCGCATCTGCGACCAGTCAACGAAGTAACGAATATGAATTGGGTTGTGCCAACAAATCATACAGAATTTGTCTCGGAACTTAAAGCTAAGCGCAAGATCAATCCGCCGACGGAGTGTTCGGCATGCCATCGATAAAGAGGCACATAGGAAGTTGTTAGAAAATCAAACCAAGTTTTGAAGTATGAAACGCACGCCACGACCTAAAATAGAGACGCCGCACACAGGCAAAAGATATTGGCGCGCTCTTGAAGAAGAGGCTAATTCACCAGAGTTTCAAGAGTGGGTAGAGCGAGAATTCCCCGAGAGTGCTGTGGAGATGAGCGATCCGATTTCGCGTCGCAAGTTTCTCACCATTATGGGCGCGTCGTTGCTTTTAGCAGGGCTTGCCAGTTGCCGTCGCCTGTTGAGAAAATTGTGCCCTATGTCAAAGCTCCCGAAGATATCACGCCCGGTGTTGCACAGTACTATGCAACTACAATGCCCTTTGGGCTTTCCGCTTATGGCTTGTTAGTGCGCAGCTACGAAGGCAGACCTAACAAAATCGAGGGCAATGAAAAACATCCAGCCAGCTTGGGAGCAGGCAGTGCGTTTACGCAAGCAGAAATCCTGAATCTCTATGACCCAGATCGCTCGCAGTATGTGCTCAAAGCAGGTGAAAAGCAGTCGTGGGAAGCCTTCACCGAATTTTGGCGCAATGAACTCTTGCGCTATGTCGAGAACAAAGGACAAGGCTTGGCGATTCTGACTGAATCGTTTGCCTCACCAACACAGGCGCGCTTGATGAGTGAGTGTCTCAAAGCCTTTCCACAAGCAGAAGTCGTGGCGTACGAACCCATCAGCGATGAAAACATCTTCGAAGGTGTGCGCGTGGCAACAGGTGAAAGGCTACGACCAATTTACAACTTCCGCAACGCGCAGGTCATTTTGGCACTCGATGCAGATTTCTTGCTTAAAGAATCCGAAAGCATTGTAAATGCACGTGCGTTCATTGACGGACGACGGGTAAGCTCGGAAAAAGATACGATGAATCGGCTCTATGTCGTTGAAAACGCTTTCAGTGCAACAGGAGCGATGGCGGATCATCGCTTGCGCATGCAGTCAAGACACATCGGGGCGTTCTTAGCTGCCTTAGCGATAGAGCTCAAAAATCAAGGTGTGGCGATTGCCGGGTCAGCTGCACTGAGCGCACCACAAATGGAGTTTGACAAGAAGTGGATTGCAGCTGTGGCAAAAGACCTGATTGCAAACAAAGGTAAATCGCTCGTTGTGGTGGGCAGAGAACAACCGGCACCTGTGCACGCTCTGGCGATTGCAATTAACGCAGGACTGGAAAATTTGGGCAAGACACTGTCATTTGTCCCCTTCAAAGACGCTGCACTGCCGAGCCGAAGTGAATTTGGAAAATTCGTGAAGTCAATCCATGAAGGTCAAGTTGAAACATTAGTCATATTAGGCGGCAATCCTGTCTACAACGCCCCAGCCGATTTGGACTTCAAGGGTGCCTTAAAGAAAGTCAAAACTTCGATTCACCTTAGTTATCACAATGATGAAACATCAGCACTGACCACATGGCATTTGCCGAGAGCACACTTCTTGGAAATTTGGGGTGATGCACGCGCTGCAGATGGTACAGCAAGCCTCATCCAGCCGCTTATTGCACCACTTTTTGATACGCGCTCACCCATTGAGGTCTTAAACCTAATTACCACAGGTGTCGATGCCAAAGGTTATGCACTCACGCAGGAGACATGGCAAAAACACACTGGGCTAAGTGGGCTTGCCTTTGAAGACTTCTGGCGAAAGGCGTTGCATGATGGTATCATTGAAAACAGTGCTGCACAACCTATTGTGCCAACGCTGAACACGGCAGAGCTTGCTCAGATGTTCTCACAAAAGCCGTTTGATGCTGAGACCAAAGGGCTTGAACTCTGCTTTCAGCCTTCAACGGCGACCTTTGACGGGCGATATGCCAACAACGCTTGGCTACATGAAATGCCCGAAGCCATTACCAAAATCTGCTGGGATAATGCCGCGCTCATGAGCCAAGAGACCGCGCGACAACTTGGCTTGAAATGGAAGTTCAATTTAGATGAAACACAGCGCGAAGTCATTAAGCTGCGTGTGAGAGGGCGCGAAGTTGAGCTGCCGGTGTGGATTGTGCCTGGACATGCTGACGGCTCAATTACCGTCGCCTTAGGCTATGGTCGTGAAAGGGTAGGGCGCGTCGGTAACGGTGTAGGTGCAAATGTCTATGCCGTGCGTACCAGCGATGCTATGGACTTTTGCTCAGGCGTGGAAGTTGTAAAAACAGGCAAAACCATGCTGGTGGCTTCCACGCAGTATTACGGTTACATGGAAGGACGAACGATTGTCATTGAAGGCACACTTGCAGAGTATCAGCAAAAGCCTGACTTTGTGGATGCGCATCTGACGAAATATCCCCCATCGAAGCTCTACGAATCGCCTTACAAATTTGATGAAGGGCATCAATGGGGCATGACGATTGACCTCAATGCGTGTATTGGTTGCAATGCGTGCGTGGTAGCCTGTCAGAGCGAAAACAATGTGCCGGTAGTCGGCAAAGAGCAAACGGCGAAAGGTCGGCACATGCACTGGATTCGCATTGACCGCTATTTCTCGGGCGAAGGCGATATGCCTGAAATTGTCTATCAACCTGTGGCTTGTCAGCATTGTGAAAATGCCCCATGCGAACAAGTCTGCCCAGTCATAGCAACCGTGCATGATCAAGAAGGGCTAAATACGATGGTCTATAACCGTTGCATCGGCACGCGTTACTGCGCCAATAACTGCCCCTACAAAGTGCGCCGTTTCAATTACTTCAACTATCAAAATGATAATGTGGTCTGGAACCGTGAGATTCCTGAAATCACGAAAATGGCGATGAACCCGGAGGTAACTGTACGCTCGCGCGGTGTGATGGAAAAATGTACCTACTGTGTACATCGCATTCAGACAACGAAGATTATGGCTAAAAATGAAGGTCGAGAAGTAGTCGACGGTGAAATCATGACAGCCTGTCAGCAAGTGTGCCCAACGCAAGCCGTCGTCTTTGGCGATATCAGAGATCCAAACAGCAAGGTCTCGCAAATCAAAGCGCAGAACCGCAACTATGCACTTCTCGGTGAGTTGAATGTCAAGCCGAGAACGACCTATCTGGCTAAACTGCGCAATCCGAATCCCGAACTTGAACAACAAAAAGCATAGAGAGAAGGAGAGAAGTATGCTACGCCGTTCCGACATCTTTTTTTATGCTATCAGCACTGGTCGCATTTGTGCTGGCAAATGTATTGCTACTGAGTGGTAAGTTCAATGAAGCGCTCTTTGTCAGCCTCTGGGTGCCAACAAATCTCGTGATGGGGATTTATTTCCGAAACATTGCAACCACTATGCCAAAGGAGTAGGGCTATGGATAATCAGATGATTTTGATAGCTGGTCTTGTGGTCACGCTCCTTGCCTGCATCGGGATTTTCTTTGCCTTGCAAGAGATGAACCCAAAGAGCATTCGCGTCTTTGACTACTTCTTTCTTGGCGCGGTCATCATTGCCTATGCGTTTGGCAATTATCTCTGGTTCATTGAAAACAATCAAGATGCGGGACAGATTGTCGGCATTTGGGTCGTAGGCAGCATCTCGCTCGGGCTTTATTTCCGAAGCATTGTAACGAGAACACCAATAAATCAAGATTAACCAAACCGAAGGAGGGCGGGCAAGATGAGCGATACAGCGTTAGTGGTGTTCGGGACGATTATCACCATTCTGCTCATTGGTGGAATCGTTTTTTCACTGCTGGAATTTAAGCGCATGCACGACAATCCAAAGCTCGAGAATATGAGCGATAGGCAACCAGCAAAAGATTCCAAGCCGTCGCGCCCAGTCAAAGTCTCAAAAGATGAATACTGATTGAGGGCAGAGAGACAAATGAACATTCAAGCAAACAAGAAAGCAAAGTTTCACTGAACCGTTCAAACGAAAAGCGTTATGCAAGCAAGTACTACAGCAGTGGAAGAAAGAAAGCGGCAAGAAGCTCTTGATAAGCCGCTGATTGAAAACAACCCGACCTTCCACACGATTACGCAAGATGTGGGCGAAGTGACAGAAAATCCCGCGCGAAGGCATGGTGGATTGCGTTTGGGATTTCCTTTGCTGCGGCGCTGATGTGGTTAGGCACAATTGTCTATCTCATTTTCAAAGGCATCGGCATCTGGGGTAATCACACAACCGTCGGCTGGGCGTGGGATATCACCAACTTTGTCTGGTGGGTCGGTATCGGTCATGCTGGTACGCTGATTTCTGCGGTGCTCTTTCTGTTTCGTCAGAAATGGCGCACATCGATCAACCGCTTCTCTGAAGCAATGACTATCTTTGCGGTGATTTGTGCCGCAACGTTTGTCTCGCTGCATACAGGACGGCAGTGGCTAGATTATTGGCTCTTTCCAGTGCCCAACCAGATGCAGATGTGGACCAACTTCCGCTCACCGCTCATGTGGGACGTGTTTGCCGTGTCGACATACTTTACCGTCTCGCTGCTTTTCTGGTATGTTGGTTTAATTCCTGACCTGGCAGCGCTACGCGATCGTGCAAAACCCGGACTGCGTAAATACATTCTGGGTTTCTTTGCCATGGGCTGGCGTGGCGGCAATCGTCAGTGGAAACACTACGAAAAAGCCTATTTGATTTTAGCAGGGTTGTCGACACCGCTCGTGCTCTCCGTGCATAGCATCGTCTCGTTTGACTTTGCTTCCAGTATCTTGCCCGGCTGGCACACGACAATCTTCCCGCCTTACTTCGTTGCAGGCGCCATTTTCTCCGGCTTTGCAATGGTAATGACACTGGCTGTCTTGGCACGCATCGTCTATCCCAAAATGCAAGCCATCATCAACATGCAGCATCTGGAGAAAATGAACATCATTATGCTGGTAACTGGCATGATGGTCGGTTATGCGTACGGCTGTGAGTTCTTTATTGCATGGTATAGCGGCAACGAATATGAAGCCTCGATTTTCATCAAACGCGCAACAGGTCCTTATGCGTGGGCGTATTGGTCTATGATTTTCTGCAACGTGGTCGTGCCGCAAGTCTTCTGGTTCAAGAAATTGCGTCAGAACATTCCCGTCATGTTCGTTGCTTCCATTCTCATCAATATCGGAATGTGGTTTGAGCGGTTCGTCATTACCGTAACCTCACTCTCAACAGACTTTTTGCCCTCAAGCTGGAAATACTACAATCCAACCATCTTTGATGTGATGACCTTTGTCGGTTCGCTGGGTGTGTTTATGACGCTGTTTCTGCTCTTTCTGCGCTTCTTGCCCATGATCGCAATGTTTGAAGTGAAAGGTGTTTTGCCACAAGCTAATCCACACTGGGAAGGATATGGACAGCACCACGATGGACACCATGAACCACATAGACAAGAGAGTAAGGCACACAAGCAAGAAGCCGAACTTGCCGCGAAAGGAGGACACTAAGATGAACGAAATTCACAATCAACCTACGCAAAACGGTGGCGTGCAAACGCTCGAAGAACTCAAGCGCAAAGCAGAATCAGTCAAAGATGAAGCACGTCAGATTTTAATTGAAGCTGAAGCCGAAGCTGTGCTAGCAGAGTTCGATAATCCTGCAGAACTCTTGCGCGCCGCTGAAAAAGTGCGTGAGGCTGGCTATGACCGCTTTGAGTGCTATTCTCCTTTCCCAATCCATGGAATGGATGAAGCCATGGGACTAAAGCGTTCGCCACTTGGGTTTATCGTCTTTGGCGTCGGATTCTGCGGCTTTCTTTTTGCGATTTGGCTGCAGTGGTGGACAAACGCAGTGGATTATCCGCTGGTCTTCTCAGGTAAGCCGTATTTCAGTCTGCCTGCGTTTGTGCCGGTCATGTTTGAATTGATGGTACTCACCTCAGCCTTTGCCGCAATTATCGGTATGTTCTACCTCAACAAAATGCCCCGCTTTTTCCATCCGATGTTCTACTCCGAGCGCTTTACGGCAAAAGCAACTGACGATGGTTTCTTTATTGCGATTTTTATGTGGGACAAAAAGTTCAATGTCAAAGAAATCAAGGCATTCTTTGAGAGCATTGGGGGCAAAAACATAGAAATCGTACATCGTCCGATTGAAGAATCGGAAGTCGAAAAAGTGGCAAGCCAAAAGATGGAGGCAGTAAAATGAAAAATGTTTGCAAAGCATAAGTTGTCAGTGCTGGTGCTTGTCGGCGCGTGGATTATAGTGATGACAGTGGCGGGCTGCGGCGTACGCGGTCTACCCAGTGAAAACCCGCCGATTCACCCAAACCCAAATATGGATACGCAAGAAAAAATGAAGCCATTTCGAAAGAGCGAGTTTTTCGAAGATGGTTTAGCGATGCGTATTCCTGTGGCAGGCACAGTCGCACGCGGTGGCTTGCGTGAAAACAGCGTCTATTATACAGGCATCAGTAAAACCGGCGATACCGTCAAAGTAATGCCAGTTGACCTAACAATGGAACTTTTACAGCGCGGTCAGCAGCGTTACAACATCTACTGTGCGCCCTGCCATAGCCGCGTAGGTGATGGCAAAGGCATTGTAGTAGAACGTGCAACACAGGGCGGATACATCGTGCCGGCAACAAACTTGCATGAGCCACGCTTGCTCACCGTGCCCGATGGTCATCTCTTTGCTGTAGCCTCAAATGGGATTAGAAACATGGCAGGCTACAAGCATCAGATTTCAGTGGCAGATCGCTGGGCGATTGTGGCTTACATTCGTGCTCTGCAACGCGCGCAGCATGCTAACATCGCCGATGTGCCCGAAAACGTGCGTAAAGAACTTATCAAGCAATAAGGAGAACCTATGAGCGTTCAAGAATTCAGAATTATCAAAGATAACGGCTTTGGAAAAATTGCTCTGGGTGTAGGCTGTGCAGGACTTGCAGCCTGTGCCGTTGGTTTTGCAATAAACCGCACCGAATTTTTCCACGCTTATCTTGTCGCCTATTGTTTTTGGCTCGGCATTTCACTCGGTAGCCTCTTTTTCACCATGCTGCATCATATTGTCAGTGCAGATTGGAGCACGGTGTTCCGCCGCATCTCTGAATCACTGATGATTACCATTCCCGTCATGGCGATTCTCTTCATCCCAATCGGGCTTGGAATTCATGACCTCTATCACTGGTCGCATGCTGAAGCCGTCGCAGCAGACAAAACCTTGCAGCACAAAGCCGGTTGGCTCAACACAGGATTTTTCCTTGCACGCGCCTTCATCTATTTTGCTATCTGGACCGCACTGGCATACTCACTCTACAAAACATCGCTCGATCAAGACAAAGGCTACAACGAAAAACATCGTGCCACATTCAAAGCCATTAGCGCCCCCGGCATTCTGCTCTTTGCGCTCTCACTAACCTTTGCCGCATGGGATTGGGTGATGTCGTTAGACCCGCACTGGTATTCGACCATCTTCGGTGTCTATATCTTCGCTGGAGCATGGTGGTCGACCCTGGCTTTCATCGTGTTCTTTTCACTTTATCTGCGTGCAAATGGTGTGCTAGCACGCGAAATCAAAGTCGAGCACTATCACGATATGGGCAAATTGATGTTCGGCTTCACGGTCTTTTGGGCTTACATTGCTTTCTCGCAGTTTATGCTCATCTGGTATGGCAACATTGAAGAAGAGACCATTTTCTACAAGCATCGCTGGGAACACGGCTGGGAGTATGTCTCCATGTTCTTAGTGATTGGGCACTTTGCCATTCCGTTCTTTTCACTGCTGCCACGCGCAGCAAAGCGCAATCTTACCTTTATGCGCCTTATTTCCGCATGGATGCTCTTTATGCAGTTTGTCGATCTGTTCTGGCTTGTGATGCCAAACTACGGTGCGCACGGTGGCGAACATGCAGCGCATGGCGTACATCTCTCATGGATGCACCTAGCGACATTCCTCGGTGTTGGCGGTGTCTGCCTTTGGTTCTTCTGGCAACGCCTAACCTCAACGCCACTTTTACCAATTGGTGACGCACGCCTCAAACTTTCGCTGGAGTTTCATCAATAGGAGATGAAAAGTTTAACTAATTGAAAAATTTGCCGCAAAGGAGAACAAAGCATGATTGAAATGCAAGAAAGAAAGCAAGCGTCGGAAAATCTTAGCAAAGAAGCGCAACAAAACGCCCCTTTGCGCCCAGATGAAATTTTCGAAAAATTGGAAATCGACTATGAGCGTGAAGACGTCAATGGCGGGCGGATTATTGGCTCCTTTATCATCGGTACGATTCTCGTGGGGATCATAATGTTTGCAATCTCGCAATACTTTATCATCAGCCGTGAGCAGCAGATGTTAGAAAACGCCCTAAAGCCTGAATCGAATCTCTTGCGCGATGTGCGTCAACGCGAAGAAGGCGCACTGAATAGTTACAAAGTGATCGATGAAAAGAAAGGCCTTTACCAAATTCCAATTAGTGAAGCAATGAAAATTCTCACCGATGAAGCCTACCAGAAAAAGAAAGCCATGCTTGAGGCGCAGTCGGCTAGCGTAGAAAGCAAAGAAAAAGACAACGTGCCTAAGGTCAATTTCTCGACAAGTGAGACCAAGAGAGTAATCCAGAAATAAATTAAGCTAAGAGAAAATAACGCTTGCAAAGTAACAGAGACCAAAGTTCCACAACCGAAGGGCAGCGAACAAAAAGCAAAGCATGTTATCGACACTCTTTTTTATGGTCGTGCTAACTACAGTTGTCCTAGGACTCGGACTGCTTGGCATTACGATTGCAAGAAAGTTCACAAAGCCAGAAAATGAAGAAGGCGATTGAAAAAGAACAAGAATAAAAGAATAAGATGATAAAACGAACGCTCTACATGGTGCTCTTGGGCTTAAGCTACGCATGCAGCGCGCAAGCACAACTCATTGAGGAAAAGCCAAGAGCCTTACAAGGTATTGATGTTGTTGAGCATCTAGGAGAGACTATTCCAGAAGACTTGAGTTTTCAGGATGAGACAGGCAAAGCTGTCAAACTCAGCGATTATCTGCACAAAGGTAAGCCAATTATTTTGGTGATGGCGTATTACCGCTGTCCAATGCTGTGCAATATGGTGTTGAATAGCGTGGCAGAATCTGCTAAAACACTTGACCTTGTTTTGGGTAAAGATTACATGATTCTCACGGTCAGTATTGATAGCCGAGAGACCGCAGAGCTTGCAGCGGCAAAAAAGACGCGCTACAAAGAAGTCTTTGGTAAGCCCGGCGTAGAAGAAGGATGGTTCTTCCTGACAGGTGCATCAGAGCACTCAAGAGCGCTAGCGGACGCCGTGGGGTTCAAGTATTTCTATGACAACAAGCGCGATGAATATGCTCATCCTGCGGTGATTATGTTGCTTTCCCCTGAGGGCAAAATTACGCGCTATGTCTATGGCATCAATTACAAAAATTTTGATTTGAAACTAGGTCTCATTGAAGCTGCGCAGGGGAAAATTGGCTCAACGATAGATAGGCTGATTCTCTCTTGCTTCCACTACGACGCAAGTGCCGGAAGTTATGTGCCCGTCGCTATGAACATTATGCGTCTGGGCGGTGTCTTGACAATCATCGTCTTAACGATTGTGGTAGGCTCATTCTGGATGCGTGAAAGCCGCAGGCATGCACGCAACGGAAAACCGAGTGTAGATCTTCCAACGAATTAAACCGAAAGCAGCATTATGAATCCAAAAGTATCAACCAGTTGGGTACCGCCTGAAGCCTCAACCGTTGCACGTGAAGTTGACTCACTGATTGTCTTCATTGCCAATGCAAGTGCAATTCTTTTCGTTGCCGTAACGCTGGTCTCACTGTATTACCTCTGGAAATATCGACGTAAAAGTGAAAAACCTACCTTCACATCTTCGATTTCGCATAACAGTCGCTTAGAAATTATTTGGACGCTGATTCCGACAGTGCTCGTCATTATGATTTTCTTCTGGGGATTCAGCTCCTATATGGATATGCGCGTGATACCTGCAAATTCCATGCAAATCAAAATAACAGGAAAAAAATGGTTCTGGGCGTTTGATTACCCGAACGGGACAAATAGTGTCAATGAACTTGTTGTGCCTGTTGGCAAACCCATCAAAGCACTGATTTCTTCCACAGATGTAATTCACAGTTTCTATGTGCCGGCATTTCGCATCAAGATGGACGCTGTGCCAAACCGCTACACGACCATTTCTTTCACACCGACACAGGAAGGATCGTTCGACATTTTCTGCGCCGAATACTGTGGCACAAGCCACTCTGGAATGATTGGCAAAGTGCATGTCAAGACCGAAGCAGAATACAGGAAATGGCTGGAAGAAGCTGAAAGCGGAGGCAAAATGGCACCTGAGGAGTTTGGTGCAAAACTCTATGTGTCCAAAGCCTGCGCGACTTGTCACAGCATTGATGGCAGCGCAAATACTGGTCCGACTTGGAAAGGCATTTTTGGCAAAAAGCATAAGATGGCAGATGGCTCAGAAGTCTTGGTCGATGAAAACTACATCCGCCAATCAATTCTTGAACCAAATGCGAAAGTGGTCGCAGGCTATCAGCCTGTAATGCCAACCTACCAAGGCTTATTGAAGGACAAACAAATTGATGCACTTATTGAATTCATCAAGACGCTTAAGTAAGCAGATATGCTTGCTATTGAAATTAAAAGGAGTAATCAATAAAGGAGGGAAACAATGGCTGCATTGCAACAAGCCGATGTCGCAGGTACAGTAAAAACGACATCAAGTGAAGTGTCAAGAAATTATCTCAACTCCCCGAAAGGGATTTGGTCGTGGATCTACACGCTCGACCACAAGCGTATCGCCTTGCTGTATCTCTTTACAGTGATGACATTTTTCTTAGTTGGCGGTATCTATGCGCTTGTACTGCGCTTTGAGCTGTGGTTTCACGGGGCAGGCTTGCAAGCTGAAGTGATGAAGCGCGGGCTGGTCGGACCCGATACCTATAATCAGCTCTTTACGCTGCACGGCGCAATTATGGTCTTTCTCTTTATCGTTCCATCCATTCCTGCAATCATCGGAAATTTTGTGTTGCCTCTGATGCTGGGCGCAAAAGATTTAGCGTTCCCAAAACTGAACTTGGCAAGCTATTACGTCTATCTTTTCGGCGCAATCTTTTGCGTCTACTCCTTGCTCTCGGGCGGTGTCGATACAGGCTGGACATTTTATACGCCATATAGCGTAGAGACAAAAGGCTCTGTGATTTCAATGACACTGGGGGCGTTTATTCTAGGCTTCTCTTCGATTTTTACGGGTATTAATTTCATCGTGACAATTCATAAGATGCGCGCCCCAGGTATGACATGGTTCAATATGCCGCTCTTCGTATGGGGCATGTATGCCACATCGCTAATTCAGGTCATGGCAACACCTGTACTGGGCATTACGCTGCTTTTACTTATCTTTGAGCGTGCATTTGGCATCGGCGTCTTTGACCCCGCTCTCGGCGGCGACCCCGTACTCTATCAACATTTCTTCTGGTTCTACTCGCATCCAGTAGTCTATGTGATGATTTTGCCAGCGATGGCAATCATTTCCGAACTGATTGCAACCTTTTCGCATAAGAAAATTTTTGGCTACAGACCGATTGCATTTTCAAGCGTCGCCATCGCACTGGTGAGTTTCCTTGTGTGGGGACATCATATGTTCACCAGCGGACAGTCTGAACTGACTTCCACAATCTTTTCTTTCCTCACCTTTTTGGTGGGGATCCCCTCTGGGATAAAAGTGTTTAACTGGATAGCAACTATGTATCGAGGCTCGCTAACGTTTCAGGCACCAATGCTTTACACACATGCCTTTCTTTCACTTTTCACCATCGGCGGTCTAACTGGCATTTTCTTAGGCACGCTCTCCGTTGATATCCATTTGCATGACACATATTTCGTTGTTGCGCACTTTCACTATGTGATGATGGGCGGTGCCGTCATGGCATTTCTGGGAGGCTTGCACTACTGGTGGCCAAAAATGTGGGGTAAAATGTATGATGAATTCTGGGCTGCAGTCTCAGCCGCATTGATTTTCATCGGCTTCAATGTAACTTTCTTCCCGCAGTTCATCATGGGCTTGCAAGGTATGCCACGTCGCTACTATGCGTATCTCGACCAGTATCAAACCATGCACATGCTCTCCACATTCGGCACATGGATACTCGCATTAGGATTTATTGTCATGGCAATTTATCTTATTCACTCACTCTTTGCAGGCAAACCAGCACCCAAAAATCCATGGTATGCCTTGGGCTTAGAGTGGACGATTCCCTCGCCGCCACCAACAGAAAATTTCGTGGGCAACCCGCGTATGCTCTGGGGCTGCTACGACTATGACCGTGTCATGATGGATAAAGACGGACTTGTAACCTTCAACCCAGATTTCAAAGATGAACATGAGCACGAAAAAATAGAAAAGCAAGAAGGCAAACGCTACGAAACAACTCGTTCTTTCAACTGATACCATTAAGCTGAAATGCGTTGCAAAAAAGGCGAGCGTCTAAACGCTCGCCTTCTTATTCTTACTCATTGGAGGATTGCCAGTGCTGCACATCTACATAGGCAATAGAAGTTCTTTAGCAACAGTTTTTAGCTGAACCTTGTGCCGAACTTTTAACGGGTATTTTCCATTAAACATCTAACTCTCCACTACTATGAAAACGAATAAATTTCTTTTCGCAGCACTGATATCCGTCCTACTCATGAGTTGCGGACAAAACAGTAATCCCAGTGATAATTCTGGTGGAAACACAGGACAAACTGGCACTGGTTCAATGAGTGCAAAGGTTGATGGACAAGACTGGTCAGCAGCAACAGCTTTAGCAGCTTATTCATCAAGTACGCGTGACCTTACACTCAATGGTGCAAGAGGAGACGCATCGCCATCGTCTGCTATCACCATTTCGCTCCGCAATGTGCAGGGTACAGGAACATTTACGCTCGTTGCAGTTGGTACAGTCGGCAGCAGCGGTCAAGGATTTGCAACATACGGCACGAACACATCAGGTCAGGTACAGAGTTTTGTAACGACAGAAGCAAATGCTGGAACTCTAACCCTCACGCGATTTGACACGCAGGCACGAGTGGTTGCAGGTACGTTCAGCTTTAGATGCACAAGTCCAACTAGCGCAACCGTAAGAAGAAATATCACGGACGGGCGCTTCGAGATGCCGCTGACAACCGTAAATTAAGTTTTAAGTCTCGCAGCAAAAAAGTGTGCAGCATAACTCCAAAGGCAGCATCATCAAATGCTGCCTTTTATTTTTTGATGAAATCTAATGTGACTGATGAGACAAACTAAATTTGCAAGCAAAGGTGCGGGGTTACTGTCGCGCAGTTGCAGGGGTGTAAAGCTGATCTGTTTTGATGACATCAAGCGTGTGGAGTTTTGCATTAGCAACAAGAAGCACTGTTTCAGAATCCAGTTTGAGCAGTTTCGCATCAGCGACGCGTACATTATTGGCAAGTATTTTCAGGGTGGAAAACTTACCTTTTGTGCTGCCGAAAGCAACACAAAGTTGCTCTTTATCAGATTTGCCAATAAGAATATCAAGATAGCCATCGCCATTGATATCTATAACTCGTGCAAAGTCAGAAGGAAGTAGGCTAACAAGTGAGCTAAGAGATTCTGCCTTGTATTGATTGCTGGAAAGCAAAAGCCAAGTCTGGCTTGAAGAGGCAAGGAGCCAATCAGGTTTCTGATCGCCGTCGAAATCATTGCAAAGACAAGTGTGTATAGGCAGTTTGGTACGCAACAAGCGGATTTGCAGTTTCTCGACAAGTTGAACGTGCTGCTGATGCTGTTTGCCAAAGGCATAAAGGTGCGCTGTAATGGTCTGGGTGTGATCGCGCTCAATTGCAGCAATCAGATGTTGTTTGAAGAACGGCGCACGATGCAAAAAGAAAAGATGTTCAATCGGAACAAATGGTGCAAAAGTAAACTCACTGAGTTGGGCTGTACCAGTGCGTGTAAGGCGATAAGAAATCAGTTGTGGTAAAATCTCATGATTGCTATGATCAATAAGAAAGAGAAATGAAGAAGAAGGAGAGATGCGCCAATGCTCAAAGTCTGTGATATTTAAGGCAAGAATAGGTAGTTCAGCGACTTTTTCGACAGAAGGAAGCAATTGGGATGAAAAGACAAAAAGTTTGTCTGACCGCTCGGAAATAGCAAACAAATCAGAGTTACTATCAGGGTGCCAGATAAATTTTATCTTGCTGCCGAGTGGAGCAGACTTATAGATTTGCCAAGGTTTGGGACCTGCAATCAAAGAAAGCGACGATTGTCCATGACCTAACACACCAATCAGTGGTTGCGGTTTGCGTGCTGTAGCAACTAAGGATGTTGGGTGTGGACTGATGACCAAGCGTTCGATAAGTAGAGAAGTCTTTTTGTGCTCGCGCATGGAGGTTGTGGAGAAAATCACGATGCGCTTTTTAGTGGGCTGAAGAAAAAGAATTTCAGAAAAGGTATCGCCGTTCAGATCTGTGAGTGTGAACTGTGAGGCGTGATCAATGCCGAGGGCGCAGCATTCTTGAAAGTCGCCACCGGGCTTGCCAAAAAAAAGAGAAAGCTGCTCTGCCGATGAATTGAGTACGAAAATGTCGGTAAGACCATCATTGTTAAAATCTTGTGCAAAGAGATGCATAGGCGAAGCCGAAAGTGAGAGCTGCAGCGGCAGTTTGCCCGTTTGAATACCGATATCGTAAAGCACTTGCAGTTCGGCAGGAGCAAGGCGTGAGACTTCAAACCCAAGCACAATATCTGGCACACCATTCTGATTAAAGTCAGCAACAAGAAAACTGGAAAGGGTGCGTTCAAGACGAAAGGAAAGAGGACCAAGGAGCGAATCTTGGTCATTTCGAATATACTTTATGGTGCGTTCTACGGCGCTATATGCCACAAAATTGGGGAGCATATTGCTCCCCGATGGCTCGCACAGTGCAACCTGTGCAAAGATGCTCTGACTGGAGAGCGTAGACTTGCGCGTAAATCCAAAAGATGGAAAATACTCCACATGCCCAATGCCCTGCATCTGCCCATAGAAAAAAATGGAAGTGTGGTAATGAGAAGGGAAAATCAACATTTTTTCTGCGCCGGGCTCAATCTCAATTTCAGCTTTAAGTAAAAGGCGTTCAGCGGAACTGCCGTAGTAGCATATCAATCGCGTGGGCGAGCGTGCAAGGAAAACCAAATCGGTAATCCCATCATGATTTAGGTCTGCTGCTTGCAAAGCTTGAATAGATGCAGGAAGTGTGAAAAACTTCGGACTAAACTCATCTAAGACGGCGGTGCCATACAAAATAACAAGTCGGTTACACTGAGGCTCAATGAGGGCGATGTCAGCGTTGCGGTCGCCATTAAAATCACCTGTAACAAACTGACTAAATTGGTGCTCGAGCAGGACATCATAGCGATACAGCGCAGGCATTGCAAAATCTGAATTAGTGCGTCCGGACAAGGAGGCATAAACAAGTTGTGGAAAGATGAGCAGCAGTAACACAATAACTTTCATATCTCTACATTTCGCAGGAGGCATTATCATATCTACTTGAGTAATAAAAAGGCGTGGACGGCACTCAAAGGTAAAAAGTTTACTTCGCATTTCAGTAAGATGCGGCAAAAAAAATTAGTCTGACTGTCTAAGTTGAAAAATTGCCTCAGATATATTTGTGGCGCAGAACACAGCGGAGCCAGCAATGAGTGCGTCAGCGCCTGCAGAACGCACGAGTGGTGCATTCTCGGGTGTAATGCCACCATCGATAGCAATAATGAGGTTCGGGTTAAGTGCTTCTCGCAAGCGATGCAACTTGCGCACCTTGTCAATAGACGATGAAATAAATTTTTGTCCGCCAAATCCCGGATTAACTGACATAATCAGTACAAGATCAAGGAACGGCAAAATTTCTTCGAGCGTGGAAACAGGCGTTGCTGGATTAAGTGAGACACCCGCTTTAGCGCCGAGCGAATGAATGAGCTCCACCGTGCGATGCAAATGCAAGCAGGCTTCTTGATGCACCGTAATATGAGTTGACCCTGCATCAATGAAAGCTTTCACATACTTTTCGGGTTCCACAATCATGAGATGTGTATCAATCGGCAAGGAGGTGCAGCGGCGAACTGCTTCAACAATGAACGGTCCAAACGTGATGTTTGGGACGTAGCGACCATCCATGATGTCGCAGTGAACCCAATCAGCGCCGCCCTGCTCAATTTGCTTGATTTGTTCAGAGAGGCGCGTAAAGTCAGCCGAAAGAATAGATGGAGCAACAATGTTGCGTGGTTGTATCTGCATAAATTAGTGTGTTGTTAAAACGCTTCGCCAATGCCAAAGTTAAATTGAAAACTGCCGAGTTGCCATTTTTGAATTTGCCAGCGCTCTGCCAAAGGCAGCGATGGATCATAGATACGATACGCAAAATCGAGACGAAGTGGACCAATCGGTGTACCGAAACGAAAGCCTAAGCCGGTATTCAAGCCAACTTGCTCAAAGAACGTGGAGGCTACAAGTGCATTTTCGCCTTGTCGTGCCCAAATGTTGCCCGCATCAAAAAAAATAACAATACCTGAAGGGTAGCCGAAGGTTCTAAAGAAAGAAATACGCTCTTCAACACTAAACTCAAGTTTGATATCGGAGCCAAGTCGAGAGACGGCAAGAGCAGAATCTGCGGGATTGTTGCCAGGACCGAGCAAGTTAAATCCCCAGCCACGCAGACTATTCGGACCGCCGGCATAGAAGCGCCGTTCAAGTGGCGTAGGATTGTTCGCGCTTTTAGCGTAAGGAAAAAGGTAGCCTACAAAGACTTTGAACGCCAGTTGATTATTTCCGCTAATTGGAATGCCAACGCTGCCCAAGGCACTGAGGCGTATGAACTGATTGTAACGCAGTCCAAAAAGTTGTGCGTCACCTTCGCCGAATCCGGCGCCGAAGAGATAAGGCAAGGCGCCTGAAAGCTCAAAGGTTGTGTTCAAACGAGCGTCAAGTGTGCGCTGTGCCTCAGGCAGATTTGAGAAGAAAAAATCAAGGCGGCTCGAAATATTGCGAGGAAATGTGCGCGGCACGCCACGATTAAACAGATCTTCACGCACCGCATCACTGACATTAGGCAGTTGAATATCAACAAACTCTACTTCCAAAAAGTCTAAAGTAATTTGCTGAAAGATGTTTGGAAAAATTTGGCTACGAAACCGAAAGAGTACAGATTGCTGGCGTCGAGGCGCATCCTGCAAAATGCTGTATTGAAGCAAGGCGATAAGGCGATTGCGAGGACTAAAAAAATAAGGTACGCTGTATTCCAAGCGTGCGTCAAAGTTATAGACAATAGGATCGAGCGTGATTTCTTCACCAGCAAAAATTTGAGTTCTCGCCCCAAGATTCGGTTGAAAGCCCCCAGAGACAGCAGCCGTGAAAGATTGTGCGCCACCGAGCAAATTGCGGTTGAGATAACTAATTGCAGGGGAAAAATTCGGCGCGTTGTTACGATTGTCAATGCGAAGTTCAGGTTTGA
Source organism: [Chlorobium] sp. 445 (assembly GCA_002763895.1). Lineage (NCBI taxonomy): Bacteria > Pseudomonadati > Chlorobiota > Chlorobiia > Chlorobiales > Chloroherpetonaceae > [Chlorobium] sp. 445. The sequence continues at coordinate 36,222 of NSLH01000017.1, read as the reverse complement.
TTTGATGGCGCGGCGCCAGTTGCAAGTCAATTGTGGTGTAAAGCCGACCGTCTCGCACAGAGTCGTCGCGTATGGTGGCGCCTTCAAAGATGCCAAGCAAGCCTAATTGCTGCAGCGTCTCACGCTTTGCTGAAAGACTTGAGAGTTGGTCAGGACGGTAAGCAATCGAGCGTCGTATCAAATAAGGTTCAATGTATTGCTCACTATAAATATCGACTTGAATGCCATCTTGAATGCTGCGGCGTAATTGGCTGGAGGTATCACTTTGCACAGGGTTATGCACGATGGCGGTAATATCGCCGAAGCGCAGTTGTTCGGGCAAGCGAATAAAGATGGTAATAGCGGCACTGCGGTTTTGGTTGGAAAGACGTACTTCGGCACGCACGCTGTCAGTTGACATAAACGCATAGCCACGCTCTTGAAAAAACGAGACAATGCGGGCACGCTCACGCAGCATGTCGCGAATGGTATAGACTTCACCAATGCGAATAGCAGACTCTTGCTCAAAAAGATCGCGCTCGCTTTCCTCCAAGATATCAATACCAACATAGCGAATGGATTGAATAATCGTCGGCGCACCTTCATCAATCTTCAAGCGAATGATGACAAGCGAACTATCGGCATTGTATTCAAACTCGGGGTGAAAGGTCGCTGCAAGGTAGCCATTGGCAGCATAAAGTTCTGAAAGGCGTGCAAGATCGTCCTGAAAAAGCAGAGAATCGTATTCCACAGGGGCTTCGCCCAAGGTGTTCTGAAAGAAATTGCGAAAGCTCGAGGAGTCAGGAAAAATTTTGCCAAACTGATAGAGTCCTACCCAAGGTCTAAAAAACGAGAGATACACGGTGTTCTCATGCGTCTTCATTTCCGCCAAAAGGTCTTTTTCTTTCAGCGCTTTATTACCCAGAATAAACAGACGGTCAATGTAGGTGGTCTTGGAGGGCACAGAAGGTGAGACTTGGGCAAAGAGCAGTAAGGGAAAGCATAAGAAATAAAAAAGAAGCGCAACAGTTCGCAGTTGCGCTCCAAAAGATATCTGATAAACGTTCAAAGCAAAAACAAGCTAGAGCCCAGCTGCACATCAATAGTTATCGGCGTCGTCGTCGTTGTAATAGAAGTCCTCGTTCGTAGGAAAATCTGGCCAGATTTCCTCGATACTCTCGTAGGGCTCTTCACCATCAAGCTCGTTAAGGTTATCGATAACCTCTTGAGGTGCTCCTATACGATTGGCATAATCTATGAGTTCGTCTTTTGTTGCAGGCCAAGGAGCGTCAACGAGATAACGAGCAAGTTCAAGGTTCCAGTACATAGTTCAACTACCAGAAATTTTAAGGGTTAAAGCAGAGACTAATTGTTATTCAGGGATTGATACAATTTGAAACTCTAATTCGTTCAATTGTGGTGTAATTCTTCTGGTGCTAAAACTACTGCTTCTTGAAGCTCAGTCGGTGAAATCTCATCAAGCATATACGCAATTGGATTTACCTTCACACCATCTTTGATAACTTCATAGTGCAAATGCGGTCCGTCAGAGATGCCGCTATTGCCAGAGAGAGCGATGTTGTCACCACGTTTCACAGCTTGACCTGGCTTTACCAAAAGCTTTGAAAGATGTGCATAAAGCGTCTTCAAGCCAAAACCATGATCAATGACAATGCAGTTGCCATAGCCATCATTATACTGCGCACTTTCGACAATGCCATCGCCTGTGGCATACACTGGCGTACCAATCGCTGCATGAAAATCTTGACCAGAGTGAAACTTCATGATGCGGTAAATCGGATGAAACCGCATGCCAAAGGGACTCGTGCGTACCCCATCGATAGGCTTAATGGCAGGTACTGATGCAAAGAAACGCTTGTTTTCTTCATACTTCTGCAAAATTTCTGCGTAGCTTTCGCTTTGAATTTCAACTTGATGCGCAAGACGGTTAATCATCTGACTTGAAATAGAAATCAAAGAAGCTATGGTGTTTGTCGTATCTAGGGGCATGCGCAGACCACCAGTACCAAGCGCTTTTTCTTCTGCACTCATCAAAGGCAAATTAACGACGCGACGCAAAGAATTATCACTTTCCGAGAGTTTTTCAAGCATTCCCATCGCATGGTTAAGTTTGGCTGTCAACTCTACTACTTGCGCCTCAAGCTGCTGATACTGCCTATCTTTAACCATCTGATTGCCATAGAAATGCATAAATCCGACCGTAAAGAGCACAGTAAGAAGTAGAACTAAGGCAGCTTGTCCGAGAAGTGTGGTATAGTTGCGCCGAACCTCTACATACCGACACTCTTCCTCGGAGTAATAGAAGTACCTGTTTTTGGGCATATGCTTCTCTCTGAATTGGTTTTTTACTGAGAACAGAAAAAAAACGTCAGAGCTTGATTTGATTGACAGCCAAATGTTTGTTGTAGCAATATAGCAAACTGCAAGTAACTTTTCAAAGTTTCAGTTTCACATGGGTTTAGCAAGCACAGCGGTTTGACGCAAGGTTTCGATAATAGCAGAAGATGCGTCAAGCGCCTCAAGGTAGAGGATATAGATGCCCATGCGGAGCGGTTGGCGATTATCGTCTAAGCCATCCCAAATAACTTCGCCTTGTGCGCCCGAGGGTTCGCTATTAGCCAGTGTGCGCACAAGTCGACCTCTGGCGTCAAAAATCTTAATGCGAATGCGATTGGCTGTGCCTTGCAGTTGATAGCGAATCACAAGGAAATCATCACGTCCATCACCATCAGGTGAAAACGGATTGGGCGAAAGCGCAAGCGTTGAAGCGGTGCCTGAAATCTCTGGTGACGGGGCAAAGGTGCTATTCTGCCGTGCAGGTGTGCCGCCAAATTCGCGATTGGTTGAAGTTGTCCAGTTGCGTGCATCATTGCTGCCACCATTCGGATTGATGCGCTCTAAAGAAAGCCCGCGCGTGGAAGAAAAAAACGGATTGTGCCAGCGCGGTGAGTAGCGCACTGAATCGACTAAGAAACCTGTGTTGTCGTAGAGTGCGACCAGATCGCCATCATTGTTCAGACTCAAATCGGAGAGGTTTGTGCGGCTGGTGGGACTTGAGCGCACTGAAGTAAAGAGCTTGGCATTACGATCACTTTGCAAATAAGTAAAGAATTGAACGAGGCGCGTGCTGTCGCGCACGGTAGCACGGTCGGGCGCAACTACAGCATATTCGTTGGGCTGCAAGACATAATTCTCCGACGAATCTTGCGCAAAGAAAAACTGGTTAAACTCGCCACGTTCATTTGGCGCATCCGTGATAAACCATCCACGCAAATCCACAGGCGCATTGCTGCGATTAAAAAGCTCTACATACTCTGGCTGATCGGGCTTAAAGTCATTAGGGTCTTGAATCGGTGCATACATGATTTCATTGATGATAACAGAGGTGCGCGGTGCGCCAGAAAGAAGGCGCGTGCGAGCTACATTGTTCGAGGTGTCTTCATCGCCAGTAATGCTCAGTGTGAGAATGAACTCAACAGGTTCAGCAGTGCGGGGCGTATAGGTGAAAGATTGGCGTATGGAGTCACGTGGAGCAAGGTCACGCATGAGTGTGCTCGTACTAATTTGCTCGGTGGGCTCGCCAATTGCGTTACGATTGCGATCTTCAAAGACACGTGTGGTGGCGCCGTTACCAAAAGCAAGCAACCCACGATTCTGAACCGTGTAGGGAATAGTGATAGCAGTTTGTGGCGGCGTAGAAAATTGCTCAGCGATGCGTAAAGCCAGATCGCGCTCTTTGGGCGTAACCGAGTTGATAAAGCCGGGCGTGCCACCTTGTACCAAACTTGGTGCAAAGTTCGTGGACGCATCATCACGAGAGAGAATAATTTTCTCAAGTGAAAAGCCTTTGTTGCGCGCGTTGCCAACATAAGATGTGCGAGCCACTTCCAGATTGCGTGGTGTGAGCAGTGTAACCGTATCAGCTGTATTTGAAAGGCTCAGTGAGCCAGACGCACGCAGGACTAAGGCGCCCTGCGGAATACGATTACGGTAAAATTGTCCGGAGGTGAAGTAACTCGGGCTAAAGACAACGGCAAAACGGCGAGGAGGAAGAACTGTATTCCCTGTGCCTGTCGCACCTGAATCGGTAAGTGTGAGATTGACTGTGCCACCGATGCGCCATCCGCGCAGATCAATAGAAAGTGAGGGATGTGTGTTGTAGAGTTCCACAAATTCATCAGCTGTGGCATTTGCGTCCTCAGGCGGATCGTACATGATTTCGCTGATGATGATAGACGTATCGGCAGGTGTGAGCACAGGCGTAGAGACTACACGCAAAGTGCGGCGCAAGGTGTCATTGGTTCGCCGCTCATCATTTGCAAGTGCAGCAACTGTAGCAAACCTGCGCAGTCCAAGAGCAGGTGTAGAAATTGCAATCTCAAAACGAAGAGAGTCGTTGGGTTGAAGAGTGCTGCTGACAGAGCGTGTCTCGAAGCGCTCATTCGGCGAAAGAATGTGATTGCTGTCGAGATCTTCATAGAACTCTACGCTAAAAGAAGAAATCGGCTCAGTGCCTGCATTTTGCAGCACGGCTTGAAGCGTAACACTCGTACCTTGCACAACAGAATCAGCAGGTAAGAACGAGAGGCGCACATTGCGCAAGTCAAAGCGCAGCGGCGAGACAGAATTCTGACTGCCAGGTGTGCCGCCAATGTTCAAACTTGGAGAAAAGTTTGTCGGTGTATCATCACGATTGAGTATGATTTTTTCAAGTGAGCGACCACGATTTGAAGAAACACCTGTGTAAGTAAAATTAGCAAGTGTATCACCACGTTCGTTAAGCAAGCGAACGCTCTCGATGCCTGTGTTATTGAAGGCAATGCTGGCTGTAGTACGCAAGATGAGCGTACCTGCAGGAATAAGTGGGCGGTAGTAGGCAAAGGCGCGGCGAAAATCAGTCCCCGTGAAAATCACGGCAAAACTGCGTGGGGCGAGTGTGGCATTGCCAGTGTTCGTTGCTGTGGTATCAGCAATCGTGCGCAACACTGCAGCATCGCCGATGCGCCAGCCGCGTAAGTTAAACGACTGTGTCGGGCTGGTGTTGAAGACCTCGACAAACTCGTCAGCGGAATTAGCATCAGAGGGCGGATCATACATGATTTCGCTAATGACAACTGCTGTGTCGGGCACAGTTTGCGCAAATCCACCCGAGAAAAGCAGCAGCGAGAGCAAAAAAAGAGCAAAAGTCTGGCGCATCATGCACAAAGGTTGATTTAACAGAGAATCACGCGGTGCAATTTAGCAACAGAGATCTTCTACTTTACGTACTCTTGCTTCAACTTGTTCTTGTACTCTTTTTGCAGTTTCTCCACTTTCGGGTCGATAACGAAAATGCAATAGGGGTTGCGCGTACGGTTTTGGTTGTAATAATTCTGATGGTAGGCTTCGGCTTTGTAGAAGACGGTGAACGGTACCACTTCTGTAACAATTGGATTGCTCCAAATCTTTGCAGCATTGGTTTCGCAAATGACTTCTTCGGCAATACGGCGCTGCTCGTCGTTATGATAGAGAATAATTGAGCGATACTGTGTGCCGACATCATTGCCTTGGCGATTCAGTGTTGTGGGGTCGTGTGTGCGAAAGAAAACTTCCAAGAGTTCCTTGTAGCTAACTTTTTGGGGATCGTAAGTAACCTGTACCACTTCAGCATGACCTGTATTTCCCATACAAACTTGTTCATAAGTTGGATTAGGCACCGTGCCACCTGCGTAGCCTGATTCGACTTTCAGAACGCCTTCTATGCGCTGAAAGACCGCCTCGACGCACCAGAAGCAGCCGCCGCCGACGGTCATCACTTCGGTCTGGCTATGTGCTGACGGGGTCATGGTGGTCATGGTAAGTAAATCCTCCTGTTCTGATTTAGCTTTCTTGTGAAGAAAACAACAAGTTAGAAAAAGAAGAGCGAATATAAGTACTCGCATGGACAAGAAAATTAGGTGATCGACACTGCCGAGTTCAACGAAAGTAAGACGTGAGACGTTTCAGCAAGGCTAAACGCTGGCACGCAGTTGCAAAATAAAATGGCGTATTGGCGCCAGACTGCCCGGCTGTTCCACATAATTGTAATTGAACAGGTTACGCACCATCACATTTACCACAAAGCCCACGGTGCCAAGAGCGAAGCGTGTGCCAAGCCGCACGTCGGAGACATGCGCATCAACCAAACGATTGCCATCAGGTACAATGAGTGCAAGTTCAGGGTCGATGGCATCAAAGCGGCTTAGAAAACGGTAATTCCATTCAAGCATAAGGAAACTGATGTTGGCTTCAGCATTGACATAAAACAAACGGCGATTGCGATAGCGTAGCCAGCGAAGGTTTGCAGCGTCAGTGTAGTCAATTGGGTTGGTATGCGTGTAAGAGAGCGTAAGGAGAAGAAGGCGCTGATTAAACGCCAGCGTACTTGAAATTTCATAGCCCAAGATGTGAGCGGAAGTGATGTTTTGGAACGAGAATGACCCTGCGGCGGTCGGGCGCACCTCAATGAGATTATCATAGACGTTCGAGAAAGCGGCAATATCAAGAGAGACATTGGTGAGTGCAAAATCGCGAAAGAGTTCAACGGGGCGGCTATAACTAAAAAGGTAACCGAGTTCAAAGCTAAGGCTACTTTCAGGGCGCAGGTCAGGATTCGGTTGCACTTGAATGAAACCAGTTTGTGTTGCAACAAAGCGTTCGCTAATGGTCGGATTGCGGAAACCTGTGCCAAAATTGCCTCGCAGAGAGTGATGCTCGCCAAGCGTCCAATTAAGCCCAAAGCGAGGATTGAAGCGACCGACTAACGATTCACGATTAACGGCTAAGCCATCAGCTCTGACCCCAAAACTCATAATGAAGGTTTTGAAGAGCGGCAAATCGCTTTGCAGATAAAGTGCGGCGCCTATTGCCGAGTGATTGCCATAGAGATTCGACTGGACATCTGTAAAAGAGCCTTCTAAGCCACCTGTGATGACAAAGCCTTTGCCGAAGTCCAATAAGAGTTGTGCTTCGGTGCCGAGTTGCAAAGAAAGTGAATTTAGTCCGTCAGTATCTTCAAAGCGGGAGCGGTAGTAACGGCTGCGCACGATGAGTTCGAAAAGGCGTGAGAGATTAACTTTGAGCGTTGGTGCAACGATGATGTTATCGGAAGCGATTCGCGGTTTTGTCTGTGAGCCATCGCGGAGTGCATCGTCAATGCTGCGCCAGAAGAAGCCGTTGCCGCGCTGTTCTTCGGCGTAGGTTCCGACAAGCGAGAGCGAGGCAGCATCAGAGAATTGATAAGCGGCTTTTGTAAAGAAACGCCAGCGACGAAAGTCTGCATTTTCGCGGTAGCTGTCGCTCACGCGCCGTGTCAGCGAGCCGTAAATGGAAAATGGACAAAATTTTGGGCGTGTGAAAGTTCAAAGCCAGATTGCAAGCGCGCACGCTCTGACCATCGCCAGATATCGAAGGCAGGATTGTCAAAAATGCCAGCATATGTGAGCAGCGAGGTGCGAGTTTGGAAGTCATTTTTGGTTACGATGTTCAAGGTGCCGCCCAGACCAGCCGAGCCATAGAGTGCCGATGAGGCGCCTTTGATGACTTCAATACGCTCAATGAAATCAACAGGAAATGCGTCCCAGCGTGCCGAGCCATCGTCAGGTGCAAGAAAGGGAACATTATCGAGCAGAAGTTGCACACGATTACCAACCCCGAAACTGACGCCGCTGGAGGCGCGGATATTTGGGGTTTGATTCGTAAAGCTCACCCCAGAGATATGCCGTAGGGCATCGTCTAAGGTGTTGCTATTGCGCTCCACAATGAAGTCAGGTTTAAGAATCGAAACAGAGAGTGAGAGCTCTTGAAGTTTTCTTTCGTAGCGGTCGGCGGTTACGGTGATTTCGCTGGCTTCGGAGACGACAGGCGAAAGTGCCATATCGATTTCTGTGATGGTATCGTTTTTGATTGAAATAGACTTGAAGATAAAAGTCTGATAGCCGGGTGCGCTGTAGATAATATCATAGATGCCACGGGGGATATTCTTAATTTGGTAGAAGCCCGCAGTATCAGCAATAGCGCCGTAAGATGTGCCGCGCAGTTGCACTCGGGCACCGATAATCGGAACCTCAGCACGCTTACGAATCGTCGTGGTCTCAAAATTGCCAAGAGAGTCGAGCCGAGTGATGCGCTCAAGTGCGGTGCGACTTTCATAGACAATGCCGCGCAGGGTGCCACCACGCAAAGCCGGTTGCGCCAGGGCAAAGAGCGGAAAAGTGATTAAACAGACGGTAAAAATAGACGCTGCAGGCAAAAGCACACGAGATTGCATCTTGGCATTAACTTTTTGCCCCAGTGCCCATGCGTTTTTTATGCTCACAGTCAGGCTTGGTGCAGTCAGCAAAAATTTGCAAGGTATGCTGTTTAATTTCAAAACCGAGGCTGTTGCAGACCTGCTGCTGTTGCTCTTCAATTTGTGGGTTAGTAAACTCAAAGACTTCACCGCACTGATTGCACACGATATGATCATGGTGTTCGTAGCCATAGGTACGCTCGTAGTGCAGATGCTTGTGTCCAAAACTATTTGGACTGACAAGGTTGCATTCTACAAGTAATTCCAGCGTATTGTAGACCGTGGCACGTGAAATGGTATATTTTTTCTGCCGGAGTCGGATGTAGAGTTCATCGGCATCGAAGTGTCCAGCATCCGAGTAAATTTCATGCAAGACAGCGCTGCGTTCGGGAGTAGCGCGGTAGCCCTTTTTGCGCAGAAAGTCACGAAAAATCTGCTCAACGGATTGTGTCAAGTCTTGCTTGCTGGTATGGTGTTCTTTAGGCTCAGATAAGGATCGTGATTTAGTCGATTTCACGGCAGAAGAAGCAGCTGTTTTCATAGTGCATCATGTTGGGTTGAAAAAGTAACAACAATTGTACTTATAGTAAAACAATCAAAACGCGCAATGAATCGTTCAAAGTGCCTAAAAAAGCCAAGTAAGGCAACTACCGCACTTCGTAAATAGCCTCGACCTCCACGCTGGCACCAAGCGGCAGTTCAGCAACACCTACAGCACTGCGTGCATGCTCACCTTTTTCACCAAAAACTTCTTTGAAGAGTTCCGATGCGCCATTGCCCACAAAAGGTTGTTCTGTAAAACCTGATTCGCTGGCAACAAAGACCGTAAGTTTGACAACACGCGTCACTCGGTCCAAATCACCGATAAGCGATTTAAGTGCAGCCAGTGAGTTGATAGCACACACTCGAGCGGCAGCTTTAGCATCCTCTTTGCTTACAATCGTTCCAACTTTTCCCTTGCCGCCAGGCTTGACAAGCTCACCACTCACAAGCGGCAACTGACCAGACACATAGACCATATTGCCTGATTGCACTGCAGGCGTATAGGCTGCAAGCGGCTTTGAGACCGCAGGCAAGGTGATGCCCAAAGATGAAAGTTTTTGCTCAACGGATGACATGGGTTTTTCAGGTGTTGTTTTTGTGAGTAAGCCTCAATAGCACCGCTCAAAAGCAGCATGAAAAGAGAAGAAAAAAATAAAATGTAGCGCATAGTGCTCTGAAATCTCTGACTGAAACTTGCTCCAGATTTTGGCGCAACATAGTCTAATTGTACGGCTTTTGCAACAGCAAACACCACAGTTGTTTCTTGCACAAACATTTTTTAATTTTGCGCTTTGAAGCAAGGCTTAAACTGCGCTATTCCAACTCTTAACTGCAAGCAATGAGGATATTTCTTTTGAAATCTAAGATTCATCGGGCAAGCGTAACGCATGCCGATTTGTACTATGAAGGTAGCATTACAATCGATCAAGACCTGATTGATGCCGCAGAGATGATACCAAACGAGAAGGTCCAAGTTGTCAACAACAGCAATGGTGCGCGGTTTGAAACCTATATCATCGCTGGTGAGCGCGGCTCAGGTGTAGTGCAACTCAATGGTGCATGTGCTCGTCTGGCTGCCGTCGGTGATGAAGTGATTATCATGACCTATGCTGATATGGAGCCAAAAGAAGCGCGTGAGTATAAACCTGTTGTAGTGCTCGTCGATAAAAACAATCGAGTGTTGCATCGATATCGTATCGGAGAAACAGCGGCTGAACCATCTTACGATATTGCCTAACAAATTTGCCCCAACCTTTTTTGAAAATCTTGACTGAAAAGAACTTGACTGAAAGAAATGCACTGGCAGTGGTGATTATGGCTGCAGGCAAAGGCACGCGAATGAAGTCTGAACTTGCCAAAGTGCTGCACCCACTGCTTTCTCGTCCCATGATTGAGTATGTGATTGATGTGGCAAAATCCTTGCAGCCTGAAAAAATTGTGCTCATTGTTGGTCATCAAGCTGATGCTGTAAAAGCGTGCACACAAGGAGCGGGTCTAGAATATGCCCTACAATCACCGCAGCTTGGCACAGGTCATGCGCTGATGCAAACCGAATCGGCATTAGCAAACTTCAACGGCAATGTGCTGGTGCTCTCAGGCGATGCGCCACTCATCACCACATCAACACTCGAAAAACTTCTTTTGCAGCACCGTACAAAGCAGGCGGTTGCAACGGTGCTCACCGCGCGCCTCGAGAACCCAACAGGCTATGGCAGAGTCATTCGCAGTGCCGATGGCAAACACATCGTAAAAATGGTCGAACACAAAGACGCTTCACCTGAAGAGCGCGCAGTCAATGAAATCAATTCAGGCATTTATGTCTTTAAGAAACGCGAACTCTTTGATGCGCTCAAACGCATCAAGAACGATAATGCACAGCAGGAGTATTACTTGCCCGATGTCTTCAACATCTTTCTTGCCGAAGGGTTGCCCGTTGTAGCTCTAATGACCGAGACATTTGAGGAAATCTGCGGCGTAAACACACCTGAGCAACTATGCGAAGCCGAAGCGATTTTGAAGCGCCGCATTGCACAGCAGCCGACAGTTGAGAGTTGAACCAGAGGAAATGTGTAGCCACAGACGTGCAGCATGGCTTGAGATGAAAGTCAGTGCATGGAGGGTATGCCTGGCGTGGATAGCAATCGCAGTTCAAGGCATAGAAAGTAAGGCGCAAGACTCGAGCAGTGCTGTCTTAGAGCCGCGCTACGAGCTGCGTGGCGTCTGGATTGCGACAGCCTTCGGAATTGATTTCCCCAAAACCACGAATGCCGAGCAGCAAAAGCAACACCTTGACTCGATTTTTCAAGATCTCAAAGCGCGTAAGTTCAATGCGGTGTTCTTTCAAGTGCGTATTCGAGCTGATGTGCTGTTCGAAACAGACCTTGAACCCTATCACGAATACTTAACAGGTGTCTATGGCAAAGCACCAGATTATGATGTGGTGCAATATGCGATTGATTGCTCGCGCAAGTATGGATTGGAGTTTCACGCATGGTTCAATACGATGATTTTGCGCGGAAAAAATGCAACGAAAAAGTCAGTTGGCGTCCCCTCTCTTTGGGAGCGGCATCCGGAGTGGATAGACTCACGTGCGGTGCTAAACCCGGATGAACCAACAGCGTATCTCAATCCCGCAAACCCGCATGTACAAGCGCATCTTCTCAAAGTTATCCTAAATTTCGCGCGCCGCTACGATATTGATGGCATTCAACTCGATGACTATTTGCGCTATCCATCCACAACGTTCCCCGATACTGCAGAATTTCAGCGCTACAATCCACGCAAACTTGCATTAGACGAATGGCGACGCGGCATGATTACGCAGTTCGTCGAGACGCTCTACGACAGTCTCATGCAACTCAAACCCTATCTCAAATTTGGTGTAACGCCAATTGGGGTCTATCGTCGCCTGGACAATGAACCTGTGATGGAAAGCTATGCACTCTACCAAGATTCACGCGAGTGGACGCGCCGCAAAGCCTGTGATTATCTTGCACCGCAGTTGTACTTCCACATTGGCAAAACCACACAAGAAGAAGCGCGCGCAAAACAATTCAATCCAGACTTTGCAAAACTCTTGGCAGATTGGTGTGCAAATAAAAACTTCCGTCATCTTTATGTAGGGTTAGGCGTCTATAAACCCAGCGTCAAGAAACAATGGCGTGAGCAACTTGCGCTTGCACGTCAGTTTGGCGCCGAAGGCGTGATATTCTACCCTTACAGTGCAACTGCTGGTATCGAAGCCTTTGAAGACTATGCGTGCATTCCACCCATGACATGGAAAAAAAGCACTTTGCCTGAAGCCCCACAGCATATTCGCATCACAAAGCAAAATGGGGTAGTACAACTGTCTTGGCAAGCACAGCCTAATGCACGCTGGTATAATCTCTATGAACAACAAGGCAATACTCTAAAACTCATCAGGCAACACATTTTTGTGCCAGAAATTCAGATAGATATCGCGTCAGGGCGACGACTTTTTCTGACAACAATTGATCGCTTCGGCATTGAAAGCACACACTCTGCGCCGGTAGAAATACCGTAGAATTTTCAAAACTTCACTGCTGTGTGTAACTTACTGAGTTAAGGCAATTTTAACTCAAACCAATACTTATGCGACTTCTTACACGGTCAGACTTTGACGGTCTGGTCTGCGCGGTGCTGCTCAAACAAGTAGAGCCTATTGACTCGATTGAATTTTGTCATCCCAAGGATATGCAAGACGGCAAAATCAAAGTAACAAGTCAGGATATTGTAGCAAATCTGCCCTATCACCCTGATGCGGCAATGTGGTTCGATCACCACAGCAGTGAAGTGGTTCGCAATGAAGACCAGTATTTTAGAGGTCGGTATGATGTGGCGCCAAGTGCGGCGCGTGTGGTATTTGACTACTATACTGCACAAGGCAAGGGTGAAAAACTGGAACGCTTCAAGCCGTTGCTGGTAGAAGTCGATAAATCCGATGCTGCGCAACTTTCACCAGAAGATGTAACAAATCCCAAAGGCTGGATGCTTCTGTCTTACATTATGGATCCGCGAACAGGCTTAGGCAAGCAGCATGATTATGAAATCAGCAACAAGGAGTTGATGTACAAGCTCGTGGATTGGATAGCAACACATTCCGTCGAAGAAATCTTGGAAATGCCCGATGTGAAAGCACGCATCAAGCGATACCAAGAAAATGAACAAGCCTTCAAAGAAGCGTTGCTTAAGCATTCGCGTCAAGAAGCAAATGTGGTAATTACGGATTTTCGTGGTGTGCAAGCGCCGGTGGGCAATCGCTTCCTGATCTACACCCTGTTTCCAGAAGCAAATATTTCAGTGCTCATCATGGATGGCAAGCAAGGCGAGTTTGTCGCTGTAGCAGTCGGTCATAACATCTTTAATCGCACGTCCAAAACGGATGTTGGGGCTTTGATGGCAAGTTTTGGAGGCGGCGGTCACCGCGGCGCTGGTACTTGTCAATTGCCGCATGCTCAAGCCGATGAAAAAAATTGCGCAAATCATTGAGCGCATCAAGAAAGATGGATAACCCAAGTTATCCTGCTGCACGTTCTGGCAAGTGCAAAGCCTGTAGCGCGTGCTCAAAATGGCGCATGGTGATGAGCAATTTGCCCTGAGACTGATTCAAGACAAAATCACGGGCTGCAAGCATGGTGGCTTTACGGCAGATAAATTCAATGTCGGCTCCCGAGCAGCCTTCGGTTTTCAGCGAAAGTTCAATCGGCAAAAGTTCGGACTCAAGCGGTTTGTCTCTAAGATGAACCTTGAAGATAGCAAGTCGCGCGCTCTGGTCAGGCAGAGGTAACTGCAACTGCAATTCAAACCGTCCGCTGCGCAAAAGTGCGTTATCAATCAGTTCAATGCGATTCGTGGCAGCAAGCACGACCACACCACTGAGTTCCTCAATGCCATCCATCTCAGTAAGAAGTTGGCTAACGACGCGATCAGCAACCTCTGAATTGGCGCTACTGCGTCGCGGAGCAAGCGCATCGATTTCATCAAAGAAAATCATCGAAGGGGCAGCTTGCTTAGCAATTCTGAAAATGTTACGCACCGCACGTTCCGATTCACCGACATAGCGCGAGAGCAGTTCTGCACCTTTGACGGAGATGAAATTAACGCTGGTCTGTGAGGCAACAGCTTTTGCAAGCAGCGTTTTGCCTGTGCCAGGTGCGCCGTAGAGCAAAATGCCTTTGGGTGGCTTGATGCGAAGTTGATCATAGACTTCACGATAGCGCAGCGGAAATTCAATAGCCTCGATAAGTTCCTGCTTGATCGTCTCTAAGCCACCGACATCTTCCCAGCGTACATTTGGCACTTCTACGAAGACCTCGCGAATTGCGGAAGGCTCCACATCGCGCAACGCATCACGGAAGTTGTCCATGGTAACTTCTAGCGACATTAACGTCTCATATGGAATTTCAGCTTTATCTAAATCAATTGCAGGCAAGATGCGGCGGATAGCAGACATAGCCGCTTCACGTGCTAAGGCTTCCAAATCTGCACCGACAAAACCGTGTGTGAGTTCAGCTAATTTTTCAAGTGAGACATCCTCAGCAAGCGGCATGCCACGTGTGTGAATGCTGAGAATCTCCAATCGACCACGCTGGTCAGGAATCGGGATAGAAATTTCTCGGTCAAACGTCCGGGGCGACGCAGGGCAGGATCGAGTGCATTGGGCAAATTCGTTGCCCCAATCACAATCACTTGTCCGCGTCCAGACAAGCCATCCATCAGTGTGAGCAATTGGGCGACCACACGCTTTTCGACTTGCTTTTCGCTGCCAATATCTTCGCGCTTTGGTGCAATCGCATCAATTTCATCAATGAAGATAATTGCAGGCGCTTTGCGAGAGGCGTCTTCGAAAATGGCACGCAGACGCGCTTCCGATTCACCGTAGAGTTTGCCCATCACTTCTGGACCCGAGATGCTGGTAAAGTAAGCATCGGTTTCGTTGGCGACAGCGCGGGCAATGAGTGTCTTGCCACTGCCGGGTGGACCGAAGAGCAAAACGCCTTTTGGCGCACGAATGCCCAAGCGCTCGAACAGTTCAGGATAGCGCAGCGGCAGTTCAATCATCTCACGAATGCGCTGAATCTGATTGCCCAAACCGCCGATATCTTCATATGAAACACCCAGTGAAGGTTCTTTTGCAGCGTTCTCTTGTTCTAAGCGAATCTGTGTATTGGTAGTGATGAGGACAGCGCCTTCAGGCTGTGTAGCTAAGACACGAAATTCTGACGGCTTAATGCCGAAGAATACAGTTCTGATGCGATCGCCTTTCATCACAGGCGTGCCGTCAAGGAGTGAGGCAATGTAGCGCGCATCTTTATCGGTGCGCATCGGACCAGAGAGCGGTTGCAGGATGATGCGCGATGCAGGCACAACTGTGGCTTTCTCGACTTTGATTTTTTCATCAAGTCCAACCTGTGCGTTTTCACGCAGCACACCGTCAATTTGGATGATTTTTTTGCCCCGATCTTCAGCATAGCATGGCATGACTTTGGCAAGGGTCTGGCGTCTGCCAAGCAGCACAATAATATCGCCTCCAGAAATGCCGAGGCGTTTCATATCTTCAGGGTCAAGACGCGCAATGCTGCGTCCAACATCTTTAGCAAGACCTTCCTTGACTTTGAAGGCAACTTCTGATTCGGTGGTTTCCATAACAAAAAAAGTTGAACTGAATTTTGAGCAAATTTAATGTGTGCCCTCAAGAAATAGAGTAGTAAGGCACAAATTATTTTTATTATCTTCAAACGACACAAGCTATTCCTTCTTCATATTTTTTGAACAGTTAAGACACTGCAACAGGGCTCAAAAAACGAATATCTGATTGCTGTGGAACTGCTCTAATTGTAGAAAACTAAGTGACGAGAAAAGACCAGCAACTTAAGAACGCGTTAATCTGCGCCGCGTGCTATGACCCAACAGCAACTTGACAGACAAAAACTTGAAGAAGAACAAATAGAAGCTGAGATAGGCTTGCTGCGAGCATGGCAAAGCAACCTAAATGCGGCGCTACGACGCCAGCAAGAAAGCTTTGTACGCCTTACTTTGCAAAAGAAATACCTATTGACCTTCTCTTCTATTTTCCTTGCAGCACTCTCTTATATCATTTTTGAAATCTTTGCTTCTGAAAAAGAGGAATTGATTCGCCTCTCCGAAAAGAACTTTATGACAACCTTTCAGACAATGAACAGCATCGGGGCAGAGGCGCTCTCAACAGGCGATCAAGACAAACTTGTCTTGCGTGCATTTGTGCGAGAAGTCTTTAATTCTAAGTTAGATGGCTTAGAAGAAATTTTCTTTCTTGATGCGCAGCGTCAGTTTTATGTCTATCAAAATGTGCGTGGAGAAGAAATAAGTGATACTGCCGTAGCATCCGATAGCTTGTGGAATGCGCTGGAGTTGCAAGCAGATGAGAAAGTCAAGATTGGCAATAAAATCTACCTTACCAAGAAACTTTTCTACGAAGCAAACGGGCAGAACATCTTTGTGGGCTATAGTCGATTGCTCTTCACGATTGATCATATCAATGAACTCGTCGAGCGCAAACAGCGCCAAGTGCTCATTATCGGCTCAACAGGTTTTTTGGTCGCGCTTGTCATCTTAGGTATCGTTACAGCGCTCTTTGTAAAACGCGTGCAGATACTCAACAATGGAACAAAGCAAGTCAGCAAAGGTATCTTTGAGCCTCTGCCTGTGAAAGGCAATGATGAAATCAGCGAACTAACAGATTCGTTCAACAAAATGATGATTGCAGTAAAAGAGCGCTTGATGATGAGCCGGTATGTCTCACAGACAACACTTGGAATGATTCGCAAGGCAGGTGTAGATGATGCAGTGCAGGATGGACTCAAGGAAGAGATTTGTGTGCTCTTTTCTGATGTGCGCGGCTTTACAGCGTTTGCGGAAGTAAATGAACCGCAGTATGTCATAGCACGGCTAAATCGACTGCTGAATTTGCAAGTAGAAATTATCAAGCGTTACGGTGGTGACATTGACAAATTCGTGGGCGATGAAGTGATGGCTGTCTTTAGAGGCAGTGCCAAAGAGCAGCGTGCGGTAGCTGCGGCAGTTGCAATACAAGAAAAACTGCAGCCGATTTTCAAGGCAGAGGAAGCCTTCAGTAGGTTACGCATTGGTATCGGAATCAATTCAGGCGTAGCTGTAACAGGAAATATTGGGAGTGCGGAACGGATGGATTTTACGGCAATTGGCGATGTGGTCAATACGGCGGCGCGCCTCTGCAGCGTAGCAAAAGCTGATGAAATTCTCATCGCTGAAGAGGTAGCTAACCATTTGCCAAAAGGCAGTGTGATGCTCAGTGAACCCTTTACGCTCTTACTCAAAAATAAACTCTATGCTGTTACAATCTATCGCGTACTGTACGATGAAGTGTCTTAGAGCAGTGGTAATGATTATGCTTGGCACTTTCGCCATCGGCTGTGCATCCATCTCAAAGTGGGAGAGCCGATTTACAGAAGAAGAAAAAATTCAGATTATCTACAACCGTGCCCTAAGTACATTTGAGAAAGGCAAAGAAACCTTTGAGCATCGAACGCTCCAAAAAGCTAAAGCTGACTTTGAGTTTCTGCTTGAAAACTACAAGTATCAACCTGCAAAAGACAAGCTACTTGAAATCTCACAATTTTATCGTGAAACAAAGCAAATGCTACAAAGTGCAGTAGCAGATGCCAAAGCAAAAAATGATTTTCTTGCTCAAGTGGGCTTCTACCGCAAACTCCAACGCCTTGAGCCTGAAAACAGCGAAGCCAAAAAAGTTTCTGTCGAGTAACAATGCCGAGATTCAACAACATGTAGAACAAAATCTTTCAGCTGGTAGGAGCGCACTAGCAGCAAAAAACTTTCAGAAAGCCATAGTGGCGTTTAGCGCAGTGCTCAGTGCCTATCCAGAATCGCAAGAAGCGCAGCAGGGACTAGCTGAAGCCAATAGGGGATATGAAGAGGCTAAATTAGAAGCTGAAGAGGCAGCACGACGTGCTGCTGAAGAAGCCGCACGTCGTCGAGCACGTGCTGCACAACGTGAAAAAGAAGATAAAGAACAGCCACCGCAACTTTCCGCTGCAGAAAAAGAGCAACTCTATCAAACTGCCAGAGCCGCATTTGATAGAAAAGACTTTCTGAGTGCCTACAAAAACTTCATGGCAATTGGTGATGAAAACTACAAAGACACACGCATTTACTTGCAGCGCAGTTTAAGCAAAGTCAAAGCACTGAAGCTGGAAAATAAATCGCGAAAAATGCTCCAGCTTTTCTTTTCCGCGCACTTCCGTGGGCTGCAGCCCTATCGTAATAAGTTCAAGGTCATGAAATAACTCACAAGCTCGCTGTCTGAGAGCACGATGCTCGTCATACTTTGCGGCAAGCAGCGCATCCGTGCCTTTCTGCATCACAACTTGATTCAAAATCAAGCGCCGCACCGCAATGCCATACTGACGCAGTGACTGAACCAAACGCTGCGTTTCTGCAATCGCCATTTCTGCCGGAATCGTTACAGGCAAAAACTCACAGCGAGTGCTATTTTTCAAAGTGCTCTCAATGCGTTTGACCGCCTTTTTAAGAGAAAGCAAAAGGTCATCGCCAGCATCAGGCGTATAGTTGCCCTTGAATGTGGAGACAACAGTGCGGTATTTCCAGCGTAACTTCGCAAAAACTTTTACCCAATTGTCCAAAAGGTCAGGCATCATCAGCAAGCGTAAAGCGTGTCCAGTTGGTGCTGTATCAATGATGTATTTGTCGTAGTCACCTTGTTCAATCAGATCGATAATCGCTTTAAGACCCATCACTTCGTCCATGCCGGGCAAAGCAAGGTTCATCAGCATGTCAATATCTTCTTCATCGAAGTAAGTGCCTGTATCCATGATAAGGCGCAGTTCAGCATCGTGCTGAGCGATAAAATCCTTGAAGGCACGTTCAGCATTGAGTTCGTAAGCGTAGCAAGTTGCTGTGGCATCAATCTTCGTGATGCGGTCGCCAATCACTTGTGCAAAACTATCGGCAAGTGAGTGCGCAGGGTCAGTAGAGACCACAATTGTCTTAAATGACTTTGAGAGTGCAAGGGCAAGCGAAGCGGCAACGGTGGTTTTGCCAACACCACCTTTACCGCCAATGATAATTAGTTTGAGTTCAGGATCGCTCAGCTGCATGGCACGACCTCTCATTAGAGTTAAAAATCGTCAAAAACAATCTCGCGCGCATCGACGACACTGCCGTATTGACAAAGCAACTTGTTATGCACCGTGCCGTTTTCATCACGCACTCGAATAGGGCAGCCATAACAAATCCCAATCCCACAGCCCATAATCGATTCAATTGAGACTTCGCAAGCAAGACCGTTTGCGTTGCAAAATGTACAAAGTGCATCTAGCATGCGATTTGAGCCGCACCCAAAGATGCGCACCCGTTTGCCACTAAACGCTGAGAGCCGTGTCGAGAGCAGTGAAACCACATTACCTTTGTAGCCCAAGGAGCCGTCGTCTGTGGCTAACTTCTACATTAGAGAGATAGCGCGTAACAAGCTCTTCAGCTGTGCGAGCACCAACAAAATTGTAGACTTCTTTGCTGCGTGCACGTAAGGCTTCTTCAAGTAGCGCCATCGGAGCAACACCAATGCCGCCGGAGACCAGCAACGCGACATCAAAATCATCGCGTTCATAGCCGAAGGGCTTCCCAAGCGGTGCCAGTGTAAGCAGCCTTGTGCCCTTTTCGGCATCGTAGAGTTGGCGTGAGCCAATGCCAAAGACTTTGACCATAATTTCAATGCGTTCCCCATCAATGCGATGAATGCTAAATGGACGACGTAAGAGCGGTATAAGCGACTCACTGGTCTTGATTTCAAGAAATTGCCCAGCCTTGAGAACTGAAGCAAAATACGGTGCATGTAGCGAAAGGATGTTGAGGCTAGGGGTAAGGCGGAGATTCTCTACAACTTCTACGTATTCATCGCGCACAAGTGAGGCGCTAGGCATGTGATGCATCATAATTATTTGATGTTTGAAGTGTCGCGCAAAATAGTTCGTTTTGAGCGGGGGCGCAAAAGTGTTGTATCGTGTCTTTCTTTTCTTCGTGAGTAAGGCGATGCAAGTAACGAGTCTTTCTTGTCGGTTGATTTCGCGCGTGGCAGTGCAAGTGTCGTGTCTGGTTTCTTAATGTTCATAAAATCGGTGGTTATTGTGTCGTTGCTGCTCCTCACCTGTGATGAAAGTGAGTCAGGTTTTGTAGCTTTGGCTTGCTGCACAACCTCTAATTTTGCTTGAACGGAGCGTGCTTCTTCGGAGTTCGGAAAATTTTTTACCAAGGTAGAGTAAGCCGATATAGCAGAATCGGCTAAAGCCTGTTTTTCATAGATTAAGCCTTTGAGCAACAGCATTTTGGGATAGAGTGCAGAACGTGGAAAAACGTGCATCAAGGAATCCAAAGTGCGTAGCGCAAGTGTCTTTTCGCCATCTTCGAATTTGGAGAGAGCCAGTGCATAGAGACGCCGGTCATCAGCCGTCTCTTCCACAAGCGGTGGCAATCCAAAATATTCACGGATGCGTTCGGCATACTTGCTTTGGGGGAATTTCTCTAAGATAAGCTTGTAGAGCGAATCTTGCTGTGCACGTTGCGCTTCGGCGCGATAAACCTCGGCTAACGCGTAAAGAAGCGGTGCTTTTTGAGCAAGGAGTTTCTTCTGCAAGGAATCTGGAAAAGTGTGCAAACTGTCGTCAATATACGAAAGTGTGATATGGTACCACGCTTTTGCAGAATCCGCAATGGGTAAAATCATCTGATAGAAGTTGGCAATTTCAGCTGAATAATCGATGTAGTCGAGCTTATAGCGCAGGTAGGTGGCGCTATCGCGTGCCGCTGCAAAAGTGATTTTTGGGCGTTTGATGGTTGTGCGTACCTCTGCTGAATCACTAAAACTCTCAATGCCGCCAAGTTCAAGAAAAACGCTGCGGCGGTAGTCACGTCGAGTGCGCGGCATGGTGCGACGCTCACGCAGTGCCGTGGTATCAACACGCTTACGCTCCGTGCGTGTATCCCCCTTAACAATACCCAAGCGCAAGGTACTATCCAGAGCAGAGCGGCTTTCATAGAGTTTTAAGATTTTCTCCATGCGCTTTACGGATTCCTCAATGAGTTTGCCGACTTCACCTTGATTGAACTCAACTTTGGCACTGTCATAAAAACGCAAGTGCAGCAGCGTAGTCGCGTGAAATCTCTTGCTTGATAAGCCCCAAGCGCAAATAACTGCGCGCTGAAAATTCTGTCTTTTTATGCCGACGAATAATTTCGATATAAAGGTCTAACGCTTTACCTAAGCGGTCTTGTAGCTCATAACACTGTGCTAGTTCGTAACGCACTTCAGGAAATTTGTCAAGATATTTATCATCGCCCAAGATGCGAAGAAGAACGCGCTCTGCAGCTTCATACTCTTTTTGTTCGCGCAAGTCGAGCGCATAGCTAAGCAGTGCCGCATATTGAAGCTCAAAGTCGGGATTGAGCTTTAACACCGCTTGATAATAGGTTGCCGCACTCTTGAAATCTCCAAGCTGGTCATAGATGCGTGCGAGCACAAAGGCAGCCCGTGCTTTTTGCTCAATATCAACGGCAAGTGGCAAGCCAAGCTCAATTTGCTTAATGGCTTCTTGAAAAGCTTCATCACGTATGGCAAGTTCGGCAAGGGCAAAATGTGCATCAGCGCGCACCGCTGCACTCGTTCTCGGTGAAGCAATCACTGAACCTAAAATCTCTTTAGCTTGAAGGGTCTGTTGCTGCTGTGCAAGGCATCTGCCGTACCAAAACGTGGCAGCATCTAACACATCGCTGTCGGTGTAGTTTGAAATCACTTCCTTGAATTTGCGCTCTGCAGCAGCAAACTCACGTTGGTAGTAATACGCTCTACCCATCAAGAGCAAAGCATTGTCAGCAATTGAACTATTCGGGTGAGCTTTAATAACCAGGGCAGTTTTCTCAATGACGCGATCAAAGAACTGCTTGCCTTGCGCCGCATTTTCAAGTGAGACAAAAATCTGCAGGCGGGCATTGCGGTCATAGCTGACCGAGCCTTTCATGGCTTTCAAGCCTTTTTCATATTCAACTGTTGCGTTGTAATACGCATTGAAGTAAGCCGTAAACTCGTGATAAAGATTGGCGATTGGGCTTTTGTCGTCAGGACTGCATGCGCTGAATGAAAACGTGAGTAGCAGGAAAACAAACGGTTTCCAAAAGACTTTGTGCGCCGCAAATTGCCTCACGCTAGAGCAAGTTGAGTTAAAACTCCATAATCGAATTTTTCTGTAAATCAGAAAAGGCGCACATTTTTCCCATGTGTTAGCGAACCAAAGGGGCAGAGGGCGGCGTGAGCACCGCAGCGTGGAGCGTTTCTTGTAGCGTTTGCGCATGGCATAGCGCTTACGATAGCGAACACGATAACGCGCTTCTCGACTATCGTCAGAAAGGTCGCGCAGGGAATAGCTAACCGTCTGAAAGACATCAAACGTGGTTGGAATCATCACGACACTGCCTTTTGGTACAGACCAGCTTTTGAGCTCGTTGAATTGCTTTAAGGCATCAGCAGAAACGTGATATTGTTTAGCAAGTGTCATCAAAGATTCTTCGCGCTGGGCTTTGTGCGCAATAAAATAGAGTCGCTCGCTAATAGGAATATTCTCAATTGCAGCGGCAACAGTTGCAGCATATCCTTTTGGCACTTTGAGCTTGTAGCCGCGGTAAGCAGGTGGCGTGATAGCTTTGAAGAGCTCTGGATTCAAAAATTGAAGTGTATCGAGCAAAAACGCCTGAATATTCAGCAATGGTGGAGAGTGCGATGCAGTCGGGCACGGAGACTTCATCGTATTCAATCGGCTTAGCATAATACATCGGCTCAAAGCCGAACCGTTCTGGATTCAGCGCAATAAGTGTCGCTGCAATATAGCGTGGTACATACTGCTGGGTTTCACGGCGAAAGTATTTGCGTAGCGACCAAAAATCACGTTTCTGAGGAGATTTGCGTAAGGCTTTATTGACTCGCCCAGGACCAGCATTGTAGGCTGCAAGTGCTAGATACCAATCGCCATAGATTTGGTAAAGATCTTTAAGATGCCGCATGGCACTGCGCGTGGATTTGATAAGGTCGCGCCGTTCATCAAACCACTTATTGCCTTCCAAACCATAGAGCCGACCTGTGCTTTTGACAAACTGCCAAGTGCCAATCGCATTAGCGCGGCTACGTGCATGCGGATTTACACCGCTCTCCACAATAGAAAGATAAATCAGTTCAGGTGGTGCACCTTCTTCGGCAATGACGCGCTCCATTGTCGGGAAGTAAAGTGCCGCTCGCTCTAAATAGCGCTGAAAAATCTCTTTCATCTTTGGGGACTTTGAGAAGTATGTAATGAATTTTTTGACCTCCGCGTTAATCTCGAGCGGAATTTGCGTTTTGGGCAAAAGCAGTCCAGAAAAAAGTTGCTCATCAATCTCAATGTGTTCGGCATTGCCAAGCAGTCGCTCCCGAAGTGCAAGTGCAGGATTATCAGTATCTAACTGCGAAAGCGGAAAAACATGTTCATCGTAAAGTTGTAACAAACGAAAAGCCATCCAGCTAAAATTAAAATCACGCTCCAACTCTTCGTACTCTATCAGTTCAGCGATAAGTTCAATGGCTTCAGTAAGTGTGGTAACAATCTCTTCGTTTTTTTCTTGATGTTGTTTTTCGGCAAGTTCCGCAAGCAGTTTGACACGTGCCAGCTTCAACGACTTTGTCTTGCGCTGTTCTTTTTCTTCAGCTCGAGCAAGCGCACTGACTTGCTTCTGGCGTGCCAGGGCGTTTGCACGGCTCAGTGAATCAAGGTAAGCGATTTTCTCGGCATCAACAGGTACAAGTTCCAAATCAGTCTCCTCTGGTGGAGCAAGTTTCAGAGTGACGCTTGGGGTAGCGCATCCTACCAAAAGTAGGATCAAGAATAAACTAAAAGTGGCTTGAAACAACGCAATAGGACGTTTCATCAAACGGTCAAATGGTTTTTGTAGATTGTTGAAATTTAAAACTGCTCTGAATATAATTGCTTATTGCCAAAAACTTGAAAATACAAAGAATTTTTTTGTGTCGAATCTCTGTCGGAATGCATCAGGGCGACAAAAGACTGCAGATAAAAACTAAGATAATTATATTGATGGACACAAAAAATCTATCGCAAAACAACCTAAACGGATGTCGAAAAAAACTTGATGCGAAGCTTAGGCTTCATCGTCTCTTTCATTTTGTTTTTTGCCTCCACACTTTATGCTGAAAAATCCATAGATGAACGCATCAATGAAGCTGTAGCACCGCTGACGGATGCCGTCTCAAGTGTCGTGTTTTATGCGGTTCCGATGGGTGAAGTGAATTTGCCACTCATCATTGTTTGGCTAATTAGCGGTGCTGCTATCTTCACGTTCTACATGGGATTCATCAACATTCGTGGTTTCAAACATGCCATTGAACTGGTGCGTGGTGATTATGACAATCCAACGCAGAAAGGTGAGGTCTCGCACTTTCAGGCACTTGCAGCGGCGCTGTCAGGGACAGTTGGGCTGGGCAACATTGCAGGCGTAGCTATTGCTGTGTCCATAGGTGGTGCAGGTGCAACATTTTGGATGATTTTAGCGGGGTTGCTGGGGATGTCCTCTAAGTTTGTCGAGTGCACGCTGGGCGTCAAGTATCGCACTATCAACGACGATGGTAGTGTGTCGGGCGGTCCGATGTACTACCTAAGCAAAGCGCTTGCTGTGCGCAATCAAGCAGCGGTCGGGAAGTTTTTGGGGACGTTCTTTGCGCTCATGTGTGTCGGCGGTTCATTGGGTGCAGGCAATATGTTCCAAGTCAATCAAGCCTTCAAGCAATTTGTAGTCATCACGGGCGAATCAGAAAGTGTTTTACTCGGTTATGGATGGCTCTTTGGCTTGATAACAGCCGTGCTGGTCGGACTGGTGATTATTGGGGGTATCAAATCTATTGTGCGCGTGACGGATAAAATCGTACCAATCATGTGTGGAATCTACATACTAGCAACACTTGTGGTCTTGATAGTGCATATTGCTGATGTGCCACGGGCGTTATGGCTAATTATCTCGGGGGCGTTTGCGCCAGAGTCCGTAGCAGGAGGCGTCTTAGGTACAATGATTCAAGGCGTGCGTCGTGCTGCGTTTTCCAATGAAGCTGGCATCGGGTCAGCAGCCATTGCACATTCAACAGTCAAAACCGATGAGCCAATTACGGAAGGGATTGTGGCGCTCTTAGAACCATTTATCGACACAGTAGTTGTCTGTACTTGTACCGCACTGGTGATTGTAGTTACAGGATTCAATGCGCCAAGTGATATGAACGGTGTGGCACTGACTTCCGCTGCATTTGCAAGCGTGCTATCATGGTTTCCGTATCTGCTCGCACTGATTGTCTTCCTCTTTGCTTTCTCTACCATGCTCTCATGGAGTTACTACGGCTTAAAAGCCTGGACATACCTCTTTGGTGAAAAGAAAGCAACAAGCCTGACCTTCAAAATTCTCTTTTGTGTCTTTATTGTTATCGGCTCCACGATGAGTCTGGACAAGGTAACAGACTTTTCCGACGCAATGATTTTTGCAATGAGTTTCCCCAATATCATTGGGCTGTATATTCTTGCGCCAGAAGTTAAACGCGATTTAGAGTCTTATCTGGCGCGTCTAAAGAGCGGAGAAATTAGGCGCTTCAAGTAAAGCAAGGTCGCAACGGCATTACTCTGATGAGACAAATTTCAGACCGATGATAGAAGCAATAAGCGTTAGGAGAAAAAACAGCCGCCAGAAATCTGACGATTCTTTGAAGAAGACAATGCCGATAAGCGCAGTACCTGCAGCACCAACGCCCGTCCAAACCGCATAACTTGTACCAAGCGGCAGGGTTTGTGCAGCTTTGCTAAGAAAAACAAAGCTCAGTGTTGCACAGATAAGAAAACCTGCGGTCCAGCGCCAGTCGGAGAAATTATTGGAGAGTTTCATACAAGTGGTAAAGCCGACTTCAAACAAGCCTGCGACAATAAGAATAAGCCAAGCCATATGCGTGATATGCGATGAAGTTTTTGTTTAAGTGTCTGTTTTAGGTTTTAGTGGTTTCAAAAACTTTCGGTACAACTCAGCTTGCTAAAAAATCACCATGCGCTAACGTCTTGAGCGTCGAGTTCGTTTCCAGAAAGAAAGACAGCAGGGTGAGTGCAAGAATAATTCAGCAACACAAATTTTACATGTAAAAGCCAAATTTTTGTTTATCTTCAGTCTCACCAAGTTAAAAATGTTATGCTGCAGAACGACTCACAATCTTCGGAGCCCAAAGTTACGCCCGTGTTCCAAACCAATCCACCAGCTGTGGATAATACGCCTGTTTTCCGTGCCGAATCTGATAAGGTAAAGCACACTAATCGCCTGTCGAACAAAGTAATTTTGAGTGTCAAGGACTTCAAGTTCTTCTACGGCAGTAGTGTCAAGGCTGCACTTCATGGTATCACGATGGAGGTCAAGCGCGGCGAGGTTGTGGCACTGATTGGTCCATCAGGCTGCGGCAAATCTACGCTGCTTAAATCCATCAATCGCATTCATGAAGTCTCATATCCAGCGCGTATAGAGGGCAAAATTTTCTTTGAGGGTGAGGATATCTATGCACCACAAGTTGATGTAAATATGTTGAGGCGTCGTATCGGGATGGTGTTTCAAAAGCCAAACCCGTTCCCTAAATCAATCTATGAAAATGTTGCCTTTGGCTTACGGCTTATTGGGGGCTACACAAAGTCGCAAATCGATGAGATTGTCGAGCGATCGCTTAAGCAAGCTGCGCTTTGGGATGAAGTCAAAGATCGGTTGCAAAGCAATGCAATGGGGCTCTCTGGAGGACAGCAGCAGCGTCTGTGTATCGCACGTGCATTAGCAACTGAGCCCGAAATTCTTCTCATGGATGAGCCCTGCTCTGCCTTAGACCCTATCTCCACGCAAAGAGTTGAAGATTTGATTGACATGTTGAAAGGTCAGTATACCTTTGTGATTGTAACGCACAACATGCAACAAGCTGCCCGTGTGAGTGACCGTACCGCGTTTATGATGCAAGGTGAATTGATCGAGTATGACTCGACCGAAAAAATCTTCACGAAACCTGAACAAAAAATTACCGAAGACTACATTTTAGGTCGCTTCGGATAAGAAGTCACGCAATAGCGTAAGATTCCTGTACCCACAACTAACGCGCATGAGCTTGCAATCATGCAGCTTTAGTGCAGATCTGTATTTTAAAAAAATAACCTTATCGACTATGAACAGCACCACGCCGATTTACGACAAAGTGGCCGATAGACTTGCTTTGCACTTAGGTGAGCTCTCCGAAATTTCCTATTCAGCGCTACAACTCTTGCCATTCCCTGCACTGTTCAAGAATCTCTTTTTTGTCGAACTGCGCCGTGAAGCGCGCGAAGAATTGCGCCGATTTAAATCCGAAAAATTTCTCTTTGGTCATAGTTCGCTAGAAGCCTTGCGTAATGCGCTGGCAGATAATGCTGCAAAATTGTCCGTCCTGACACGTGAAGATTGCCTAAAGCTACTAAGACGCACCGCACGTTTGACTGCAGAATATCTTGTACGTCCACAGCATTTTCTTGGAAAGTATCTCTACGCAGAGAGTTATGAACTCAAAGTTGAGGCGCTCAGCGCAATGTTAGAGCCATTTGTGGAATATGCCTATCTCTCCGAAGTGCTGCGTAAGTACCTTGCAAAAAAGCAAATCGAGTCGCTACCAGAAGAGCGCTTCGAAAAACTCATTAGTGAGATTGACAAAAAAGTATGTGCAACATACTCTCCAGCAGAATGGGCGCATCTCTTGGAGCCGCTCTGCGATTTCTACTTTCTGGGCGGCGAAGCAAAAGTGCCTATCAGCGAGCTGCAGCTTTTCCTAAGAGAAAAAGATGCCTTAGCCCCACTGAGCCTGTTGACCCAACTGCGTGAGCATGGCATTGATGCAATTGCAAAAGATGATATGATTTGGCTCTTTGAAGGCGACATTACACCGCTGCTGCGCAAGCGCAAGACCATCAAAGTCTCACCTGAATTTGAAGAAACCTTGATGTCGCATCTCTCGCGCAATCTCTTAGATGAAAATCTGCTCAATGCGATACAGATCGATGACACAGAGACGCAAAACGTCTCAGAAAGCACGCCGCAAACTCTCGCTGACGCTACACTCCCAAAGTCGGGCACGCATCTACAAAGCTTAGCCTTGCTCAAAGAGACCGCAGAAACAAATCCGCCAGCTGTACCTGCACCAACGCTATCAGCAGACCCAGCATCAAAAGAGGGTGCTTTGCCGGCGCCGCCTACACAAGACCCCGTGCCAGCACCTATTGCGGCAAAAGCAGAAAGTGCTCCAACACCAGCAGAGTTTGCAGCGCTGCCTAGTAAGGTGATAGCGCCAACAGACAGTGCAAAACTGCAAAGCCCACCAAGCCTGCAACAAGAGCAGCACCAGCCTGTTAAACAAACGAGCTCACAAATTCAAGTGTCGCCAGAGAGCAGCACTAAGAGCAGCCCTGAAAGTCTAAAGGAAAGTCCAAAAGAGAGCTCGAAATCCATTCATCGAGCGCAGGGCGCACTGCTGCCTGTGAAAGTGGTGCCGCCACCAAGCACGAAAAGTGAACTCAAAGATTTGCGCATGATGATTACCCTGAGCGACCGCAAGAAAATCATCAAGCGCGTCTTCAAAGGCAGTGAAGAAAATTATGAAAAAGCTATTGCGGCGCTCAATCAAAAACAAACTTGGCGCGAAGCCTCGCTCTATCTCGACCAAGAAGTGTTTCGTCGTTACGACGTTGATGAATATTCTATGGAAGCTGTGAAGCTTACTGATACAGTCTTTGACCGACATTTCAACAAAACCCTAAATTCCTCACAGTCATGACTCCAAAGCGACTACGTCTAATAAACTTTCTCTCTTACGGTGAAGAGCCTTGCGAACTGCACTTTGACCAATTCCATGTAGCTTGTATTGTAGGAAAAAATGGTGCAGGTAAGTCAAGTTTATTAGAATCTATTGCATGGTGTATCTGGGGCGAAAGCCCTCGTGGCAGAAATAGAGACGTAATTCGACAGGGTGCAGAACAAGCAAGAGTAGAATTGGAGTTTGAAAAAGATGAAGAACTCTACCGAATTGTGCGCACTGCAAGACGCTCAGGAAATACTGCACAACAAAGCGTAGAATTTTTTTGCTGGAATGCTGAACGAGAACAATTCATGCCGCTAAGTGGAAATAATATTAGAGAAACCAGTGAGAAAATCTTGCGCGTTGTCGGCGTGTCTTACGATACCTTTATCAACTCTGTGTTTTTACTGCAGGGGCGTTCAAATGAATTTACGGTGCAAAGTCCCACAAAGCGCAAAGAAATTCTTGCGGAAATTCTGCAGATTGAGCGTTATGCAAAAATAGCAGAGGCTGCAAAAGAGAGACGCAAAAAATTTGAGCAAAAAGATGAACAACTGACACCGTACCTTGAACTATTAGGGCGTGAACTTGAAGAGGAGCCAAAAGTAAGACAAGACTTTGATGCTGCACAGGCACGCTTATCAGAACTTATGCAGCAAAAAGCAAAACTGGATGATGAACTTGCACAGTGTGAAAAAGAACTTGAAGAGATCAAACAAAAAGAAATTGATTTAGCCACTGAAAGCTCACATTTACGCTATATCGAGACTCAGGCAGAGGAGCGCCAGAAGCAAATCGAAGAGCAGGAACGAGAAAAAAGCATACTAACTGAAGAGCTCTCCAAGCGCGAGCAGGTTGAACAAGATGTAAAAGAATATGAACGACTCAAAGCTGAATTAAATGCTCTCGAGGGTGTGGCTGAGCACTATCGCAGACTCAGAGAGAAACTCCGAGACACGCAAAGTCAGATTCAGCTTGCGCGTCAAAACCTCGAGCAAGAGATAAAAAGCGAGTGGCAGCGCCTCGAGATGTTGAGAAAAGAGGAAGCGCGATACCAAAACGAAATCAATCGTAAGCACGAAGCACAAACAGAACTTGCGCAACTTCGAGAAAAGCTCAACACTTTGCAAGGTATGATTGCTGATTTGCCTAAGCTACGCAGCGATGCAGAAAATCTTGCTAAAGAAAGCGGTACAATTGCTGCCAAAGTGCAGAGCTGTAAGCAACAGATGAGCGAGATTGAAGAAAAAGGTAAAGCATTCAAAGAACTCAAGGAAACGAACTGCCCTGTTTGTCATTCAGAGCTGACCCCAGAGCGACGAGAAAAAGTGCTGACAGATTACCGTGAACAGTACCGCACACTCAAAACTGAAAGTGACATGCTAAATCAGCGAGCGCGTGAGATTGAGCTCAAAATTGCAGACATAAGGAAAGCTATCGCTGAGAGAGAAAAAAATGAGAAAGATGCAAAAGAGATTGGAAACAAAATTGCACGTGCTACAAGTGTGTTAGAAAATTTTGAGCACTCCGAGGAAAATCTGCGGCAAACGTGTCAGATGCTGGCAGAATCAGATCAGAAAATAAAAGTGCTTCGCGAACAATTGCAGTCGGAAAGTTTTGCTACAGAACTCAAGCAGCAAGAGACCAGTCTGCAAAATGAACTCAGTGCGCTGGGCTATAATGCAGAGCAGCATGCTGCACTACGAAAGCAATTGGAGAAATTAGCCAAAGTACCTGTAGAGCTCGAGAAAATCAAAACTGCCGCACAAAATTTGGAGAAATGCACCAAAAAAATTGTTGAGCTCAGAGATGAACTAGAGCAACTCAAGAGTAAAAAAGATAAGGTGCAAAAAAAAGTAGAAGACTTGAGAAAAGAAGTGGAAGCACTCAAAATCTCAGAGAAAAAGAAAGTTAAAACTGCAAGAAAGTCTCAACGACTGCAATAAAGAGATAACAGACAAAACAGTGAAAGTAAATTCTCTACAAGAGCGTCTGAACGAGCTTGAAAAGAGGCGGGAAGAACTCGAGCAAAAAAAGCGCGAAAAAAGTGCAAATGCAGAAGAGATAGAGCTTTACAAATACATAGAAGAAGTCTGTGGCGTAAGAGGTATTCAAAGCGTCTTGATTGAAGAAGCTGTGCCCCTTATTGAGCAAGAAGCAAATCGCATTTTGCAGAACCTAACTAACAATCATCTTGCGTTGAACATTGAAACAAGACGCCAGCAGCAAAACGAGAAAGTTGTGGAGTCTCTGGATATTTATATCAGTGACGCAAGCGGAGCAGTGCGCGATTACAACACATTTTCAGGCGGAGAAAGATTTCGTATGGATTTTGCTTTACGTGTAGCCATCTGCAAACTTCTGACAGCGCAGCATGGTTTCGGTCCTAAAATGCTTGTGATTGACGAAGGGTTCGGCTCACAAGATAAGGAGGGCTTAGATGCTATGCTTGAAGCGATTAATGTTGTCAAAGACGACTTCGAGAAAGTGTTCATCGTTACCCATCTGGATAAACTGCATGAACAATTTGAGACTAAAATTTTTGTTAGCAAAGATGCTGCCAGCGGCTCTCGCTTTGAGGTGGAATTCAACTAATGCGGTGTCTTGAAGCATGAAGCCAACTGTGGCGATAATCGGTCGCCCAAATGTCGGCAAATCGACGCTCTTCAACCGCATTATAGGGAAAAGGCATGCGATTGTCGATGATCAGCCGGGCGTTACACGTGATCGTAATGTGCTTGATGCAGACTGGTGTGGGCGAACCTTTCTTTTGGTGGATACAGGTGGCTATACCAAAGAAGAAGATGCAATCAGCCGTGCAGTGCTTTCACAAGCAATGTTGGCAATAGAAGAAGCTGATGCGATTATCTTCGTATGCGATGTGCGCGCTGGAATCACCGATGTTGATGTCGAAGTTGCCGACCTGTTGCGCAAAAAAGCTGCCCAGAAGAAAGTCTATCTTGCTGTAAACAAAGTCGATAGCGATGTGCTGCGTGCCGATGCGGAAGCATTCCGAAAGTTAGGCTTAGGCGAGCCATATTTTATTGCTGGTGAGCAAGGGCTCGGGGTCGCAGAACTTTTAGACGATATCGTAAAGTCTTTTCCATCACTGCCTGAAAAGGAGCAAAGTCAATTTAGCGTGGTGAAGTTAGCGGTGGTGGGGCGCCCAAACGTAGGTAAGTCAAGTTTTGTCAATGCGGTGTTAGGCGAAGAGCGCCAGATTGTAACGCAGATTGCCGGTACAACGCGTGATTCTATTGACAGCGCGTTCAAACGAAATGGACAAGACTTTATCTTGATTGATACAGCAGGACTGCGCAAACGTGCCAAGGTAGAAGAAGACGTAGAATTTTTTAGTACCACGCGCACAGAGAAAGCCTTAGAACGCGCTGATGTGGCAATTGTGATAATCGATGCCACACAAGGCATTGAAAAGCAAGACCTGCGTATTATCAACATGGCGTTGGAGCGCAAGTGTGGGGCGCTAATTGCTATCAACAAATGGGATTTGATTGAAAAAGACGCAAAAACCGCAGAGGTGTTTAGAGACGCTGTCGCCGCAGAGTTAAAGTCGCTGTCTTATTTGCCCGTCCTTACGGTTTCAGCAGTAACGAAGCAGCGTGTCTTCAAAGCCATTGACCTTGCAAAGGAAATTTGGGAAGCACGTCGCACACGCATTGAGACAAGTCTCCTGAACCGCATGCTGCTGCCAGAAATTCAGCGCTCACCACCATGGTCAAAATCTGGTAAGGAAATCAAAGTCAAATACATTACACAACTTGCAGTTGAGCCGCCACTCTTTGCTTTTTATGCAGGCAATGCGAAGCTAGTGCCAGAAAGTTACAGAAAGTTTGTTGAGCGCCTCATCAGAGAAAAGTTCGGCTTCAGAGGGGTGCCGATTGAGGTGCAATTCAGACAGAAGTGAAGTGGCGAAACATGATGACAGGCACGAGAGCAAAGTAAAAACCGATAAAAAGCAATTTGAAGTGAAAGGAAAAAAGCCCATGCAGATAGACATGGGCATCTTGAGACTTGCAGCATCAGTGATGTCTGACACGCAAAAACAAACTGCTGCAACTCAAAGCATGGCGGATGCGACCTTAATTCTCACTAAAAAAACTTTCTCTGACAAGTTCTTTTGGCACACGGTAGCGTGGCTTGAGTGATGGTGTAGTCTTTTTCGGCGGTGTAGGCTCTACACTCGGCTTTTTCTCCTCTAATTCTGTTTTGATGACAATAGGTTTACCTTCCGCAGCATCAATAGCACGAGAACCATCAAAGAACAAGGCTTGCGCTAAACCAAAGAATCCGCCCAAGAAGCCAGCATAGACAATTGCGTAGAAGGCGCGCTCGGGTTCGCCAATTGTATTGCCGTAGATAGCATCAAGGACGATGGAAGCAATTGGCGTGCAGATAACTTTTGTAAGTCCGCCAGCAAGTGCACCTGAGGCAGTACCTGCAAACCCATAGAGGAGAATACTACCAAATACATCGCCGAGATGCCGAGTGAGTATGCGTGTAGTCCAGAAGCAGAGTGTACCAAAAAGCATCCCAAAGGTTGCGCCATAAATTGCACCTTGCCAGTGAAATGAAAAAATAAGACAGAAAAACGCACAGAGCCCACTAAACAGTGTAGCATTAAAGA
The DNA here is from genome assembly GCA_002763895.1 of [Chlorobium] sp. 445. Classification (NCBI taxonomy): domain Bacteria; kingdom Pseudomonadati; phylum Chlorobiota; class Chlorobiia; order Chlorobiales; family Chloroherpetonaceae; species [Chlorobium] sp. 445. The sequence continues at coordinate 2,745 of NSLH01000017.1, read as the reverse complement.
CTGACTCTTTCAAGAGTTCAGACTTTGCAACGGTGGCAGAAGTACTCTGAGAGCGTGATGAAGTGCGGTAGCAGGAGTGCTGTTGTGTGGAGTTGTCTAATCTCTCTTTCATAAAAATAGGTCCGTTTTATATGTCCGTTTTTTTGCATTGGTCGATTTGGACGATTTAACAAGAGAAGTGCACGAATCGTTGCAAAGTAGAAGAAAATTTATTCTGAGGGTCTATAAACAACTTCAACCGCGTCAAGATAAGTCTGCAAGCGAGAGATAAGCGGAGGAAGCGCGTCGAGGTAATTCATTTTAAGTGCATCGCACATGGCGCGCCCGATGAGGCTAATTTCCTCAAAGCCATAGCCTGCACCTGTGCCTGCAAGGTTGTGGGCAATAGAATAGACTTCAGTAAGCATGCCATTTTGTACGGCATGAGTAAGTTTTGCGACATCCGCGCGTCGGTTTTCTAAAAACAGGGGCACAATGTCTTGCAACTCCGCATCAACATGCACGGTGATTTTCTTCATATCCTGAGCAATACGCATAAATCGTTTTAAGCAAGGCGTCTTTTTTGACAGGTTTCGTCAGGTATGCATCGCAACCTGCTTTGAGCGCGCGATCTTTTTCCTCTTGCAGCGCAAAGGCAGAAAGAGCAATAATCGGCGTCTTCATTTTTTGATGCTGCATTTCCCACTTGCGCATAGCAGCTGTGGCAGCGTAACCATCAAGATCGGGCATTTGCAAATCCATCAGTACAAGATCAAATTGCTGTTCTTGGAAAAGTTTGAGAGCCGTACGCCCATTTTCCGCCATATGGAGTTCAAATGGCAATTTTCTGAAGAAAGCTTTGATTAAAAGTTGATTGTCGTGCCCATCATCGACGACCAAAATTTTAAGCGGCTTTGGCGTAGGTAAAACAGTGTTTATTGAAGATAATGCTGAAGAAGACATGGTGTTTTGGGTCTGATAAGCAGAAAGAATTTTTTGAAGTATCAAGTCAAATTCATTGAACTGAGTGGCATGCAAGAGATAGACATTTGGAAACCGCTCTAAACGCAGGATGTCGCTTTGTCGACGAGCATTGTAAAAAACGATAGTAGTATGCGATGCTATCGCAGTCAGCGTATCACATATTGCGCAGAGTTCTTTCTCAGGTAAATGAGAGTTGACAAGAATGGCGGCGCAAGTTTGACCTTGAGACATAAGAGTTTGCAGCGTCTGCAGCACTTCGTCAGAGGTATTGACAAAAACGGCGTGCAGCCCTTTGTGGCTGAAATAAGTGTGTAACAAGTTCCGACTGGTACGGTCGCTATCTGCAAAAAGAAAGAATTTATCTTCAAGTGCTTGCGCGACACTTTCCTGTTTGTTAGGAAGGCGAAAGGTAAGGTGCACACAAAGACAACGGCTGTGATTCGGTTTGATTTCTGTCCAGAGTGTGCCGCCCATTGAATCGACAAGTTGCTTACAAATCGCTAATCCAAGTCCAGCGCTACCATGCTGAAGCAGACGAGATGAATCAGCTTGCGCGAAGTGATCAGAAATGATGCCGAATTTTTGCTCTGCAATACCAATCGTGCTGTCTGCTATCTCAAAGCGTAGTGTTGCGCTGTCGGATTGAGTAGCCTCTAACGCTACGCAAAGTTCAAGATTGCCTTGCTTAGTGGATTTAATAACATGCTCGAGCAAATAGTGTAGCGCTTGCTGAACACGTTTGGCATCGCCAAGAAGAAGATCGGGCACATTGGGCTCAAGTCGCATGTGCAAGTCGAGGCCTTTTCCTTTGGCTTTTGCCGACGCCATTTCTGTGAGTGATTTCAAAGTGCAGAAAAGAGAAAAGGTAGATGCCTGAATCTCGAGCGGGTTTGGCTCGATTTTAGAGAGTTCAATGAGGTCGTTCAAGAGTTTAAGCAGTGAAGTGCCAGCGTGGCGGAAAGTTTCAATATAGTGAAGTTGTTCGGGCAAAAGCGGTGTCTCAAGCAAAAGCTCACTCATGCCTAGCATGATATTCATTGGTGTGCGAATCTCATGGCTAATGCTGGCAAGAAAGATGGATTGAGCAAGCGAAGCATCGAGCGCTAATGTATGCGAAGGGAGTGCATCAGAGGGTGAGCGCAGGTGCAGCCTTTCTGCACGTTTGCGCTGAGCGTAATCGCCAAGCGAGTCTATAACAGCACGCACTAAAGGTGAAGTAGACAGCGTGTTGCGATGCGTGGCAGTGCCACAAAGTAGCAGGCACCCTAAAATGTCTTGCTCATGGCAAAAAGGAATGTAGAGCATGAAAGCCTGTTCCTCGAACGCTTCCACGGTCTCTCTTTTGCTAAGACGTTGGCTTAGCTCCGAACTAAGTGTAGAAGGAAGACAAGCGGCAGGCAGCGAAGCAGACCTCTTTTGCGTGCTGCCAACACGATGAAAAGCCACTGAGCTATCGGAATGAGGCGAAGCATCGTAGATTGAGACCGCATTAAGGGAAAGCCTCTCAGCAAGTTTCTCTGACACATCGTTCAAGCAGCCCTCACTGTCTTTAAGCAAAGCACGCTGAATGAAGATAAGCGAATGTAAATCAGACTCGTGCATGTTCATCGTGTATCTTCTTTTGAAAGAATATGTGCACGCAAATTTTCACTGAAGCAGAGTTATTGGCACGGTATGCGGCAGCGCTGTTGCAAGTCTGCTTGAAGCCGGACTTGAAGCAAAGGATGGCCAATGAGTAAGTGCACAACTCAGATCAATTTTTACCTTACAAGCTAACTTCTT
>NSLH01000016.1 GCA_002763895.1 [Chlorobium] sp. 445 | reverse complement strand
GTGTAAGAGCCACTTTGTGCATCTTCTGGTGTGAAAGCAAGTTTGCCATCAGCAGAGAGTGTAATGCCAGCAGGCAAGCCGGTGGCACTGAAGGTAAGTTGATCTTCTTTATCTTCGTCTATAGCAGAAAGTTGTATCTCAAAGGGCTGACCGATTTTAGCGACCACATCTTTAGGCTGTTGCAAAACGGGCTTACGATTGAGGCGCTCGATCACGATACCGACGCTCATGGTATCTTCAGCGCCAAAGGAATCTTTCACACGGAAAAGAATGCTGTATGTACCTCGCTGACCATAATTAGGTTGCCAAGTGAAGGTTTGTGTATTGCGATCAAACTTTGCGCCTTGTGGCAAGTTTTCAGCAGAATAGACAAGTTTGCCTGATCTTCTTTGTCATTGTCGCTGGCAGAGATGCTAAACGAAATATCTTGCTTTTCGATTGCTTTGATGGGAGAGGCAGTAGCAAACTTCGGCGCACGGTTGACGTTTGCAATCGTAATTGTCTGCGTTTTCTTGTCGGTTAAGCCTTCTGTATCGGTAACGGTATAAGAAATTTTGTACGATCCTGACTGCTCAAAGGTGGGCGTCCAAGTAAAAGTTTTGCCGTCGAACTTTGCGCCTTGTGGCAAGTTTTCAGCAGTGATTTTGAGTTTCCCTTCGTCTTCGACATCGGGATCTTGAGCGGTGATGTCGAATTTCAATTCCTGATTTTCGTTGCCTTTGACATCGGCAATTGCGTCAAACTTGGGGGGACGGTTAGTATTTTCAACGACAATAGTTGCAACGGTTTCAGCCGAAAGCGGTGTGCCGTCAATGCCGGTATCGGTGGCACGGAAAATAACGCGGTAGGTACCTGACTGTGTGTTATCAGGTTTCCATGAGAAGGTGCGAGTTTTGGGATCGAAGGTCGCCCCACGTGGCAGACTGTCTGCAGAGAAAGTGAGTTTGCCTTCATCTTCTTTGTCAGGATCGCTGGCACTTACGGTGAACGTCAGCGATGCATTTTCACGCACTTGCTTTTCTGGAATAGCTGCCATAACAGGTGGTCGGTTCTTTTGCTTGACCACAATTGCGACATTCATTGTATCCGAAAGGCGCTTGTTGCTCGGTACAAACTTTGCATCTAGACCTTGATCCTCGACTTTGAATTTTGCGATATACTGACCAGCCTGTGTGAAATCAGGCTTCCACTTGAAGGTACGTGTTGGGGCATCAAAGGTGGCGCCTTTGGGTAAAGAAGTTGCTGTGTAAGTGAGTTTGCCGTCGTCTTCTTTGTCGGGATCAATGGCTTCAATAGTGAAACTGCCCTCAGTATCTTCCGTGAAAACTTGCACATCCATTCGGGTAAATTTCGGCGCAAGATTTTCGTTATCGACTCGAATTTTGAGTTCTTTGGAGTCAGTCTTTGTACCGCGTCCGTCGGTATTAGCATCTCTGACGGTAAACTTCACCACATAGTCGCCGGCCTGTGCATAGGTAGGTTTCCAAGTAAAGATGCGTGTGGCAGCATCAAAACTGGCGCCTTCAGGCAAGTTCTCTGCAACATAAGTCAGCTTGCCTTCATCTTCTTTATCGGGATCTTTGCCTTCAGGAAGTTGATATTTGAGTTCTTTGTTTTCTACAGTCAATTGTGCTTGCAAATCGGGCAGGCTAGGTGCACGATTGACGTGATTAACCGTGATACGCAGTGGTAATTCACTTGAAAGTGAATCTGGCGTAAGTTCTGTAATGCGCACTTTGAAATCATAGATGCCAGATTGATCAAAAGTAGGTTTCCAGTTGAGTGTTCTGCTTGGAACATCATAGGTGAATCCATCAGGCAGTTTGCCTGACTGTGGACGCAAGGAAATTTGGGTGGGGCTCCCGTCTGGATCTTTGCCTTCAAAGGTATAAGTCAGCACTTGATCCTCATCGACCACAAGATCCTTGACGTTTGAAAGCAGTGGTGTAAGATTAAAGTTATAGACAAGCAATCCATTTTTGTCGGTGGCGGCGTAGAGTGCATGATCATAAGAGAGCACTCTGCCTATTTCTCCAACACCTCTATCGACTTCTTCTACAGGTTCATCTTCGGGAGAGAACATTTTTTTGAGGTCATAGACGGTAATGCCGCTGCGTCCTGTGCCAACAAAGAAATAGTTTGGGTTCAGTTGGTAGTGAGCTAGACCGCCAACATAGGTGCGGAAGTTGTAGGAAAAGACACGCTTTGGCAAATTGAGATTTGCGATAGAGAGGACTTCAAAACCGCCGACTGCATTAGCAAGAAAAACAAGCGTATCTTTGGCAATAGCATAACGCAGGGATTTGGCACTAGGGTAGTTTGAAAGCAAAGTCAAGCTGCTTGGCTGAGATGCGTCAAGAATGCGCAAGCCACCTTCACGATCGCTAACGAAAAGTTTGTTTTGATGATATGAAATGCCCCAAGCGTAGTTCCAAGTTGTCAGGCTAGAGGTTTCTAAGACTCGACTGGGACGAGCAGGATCTTTCAGACTCCAGACTTCGACACCACCTTTGCCGGTTGCAACGAAAAGATAGTCTTTATTGTCATCAGCGCACAGGTCGTAGGCTTCTTTAGAGGACGTCTGAAAACTGCCAACAAACTTAATTTGCGAAGGGTCAGCGACATTGAAGACGTCAATGCCGTTGGTATTATCGCTCAAATAAAGGTAATTGCTTTTTTTGATAATGCCGTTTGTCGGCAGCGAAATATCTTTTGAAAAGCCGAGTTGTGTGGGCTCAAGGCGGTTTTTGATATCGTAAGTGTAGAGTCCAGCGGAATTGTAAGCGACATACAGCACATCGCCTTCTGCATACATGGCGGCAACGCCATCGCGTGCAAAGAGCGGGTCGCCGACGCGTTCAAGTTTGTTGAAAGAAGCTATCGCATCTGCACTATATGGCTTGAATGTTTGTGCATAGAGCTCAAGATAAAATACCGAAAAAGAGATGACTACAGCAGAAAGAGACAGAATACGAGAGAAAAATTCATTGCGCCTCATTGGTGATAGATAGGTTTAGAAACACGTTCGGGTTGTATGGTTTATGTGAGCAGAGCGCGCTGGCTCTCTCAGTTTTAACTTCATCGTGAGATGAAAAGTTGGCAAACGAACTTGTTACAGGATGAGTACAAATCTACAAAATTCCTTGCGCTTTTCAACATGAAAAAACAGGCGCAAGGCAAGTTGCCAGCTGCATGGCAAGTAAAATCTTTGATGTTAAGGACTTTTGCAGTAAGTGTATTGTGTGCTGTGGTGATATTCTGCCCAGAAGAGCAAATCGTGGCACAAGAGGTAAGCGCTCCGCTGATGCTCAAAAGCGTGCGTATCTATGGCGCAAAAGACATCTCGAGCACGAGACTTGCGGCAATTTTCCCAACACCTGCACCGGTGGATTCACTCTCGTTTCAAGCGCAAATTGAGCGACTAAAGTCGGTCTATGCGCGCTTAGGCTATTACGATTTCAAAATCGATAGTGTGCGCTGGACACTTTTGCCTGAAGAAAAGCAAATTCACGCAGAAATTTTCCTCAGTGAAGGACCGCTGACCAAGATCACGGAAATTCAGTTTAGCGGCAATCGAGCACTTTCTGAAAATGATCTTCGGCTGCTCATGACAACGCATGAAGGAGATGTGCTGGACAATGAAACGCTCGAGAAAGATTTTGAGGCTGTGCTCTCGCGCTATGAAAGGCTGGGGCGACCGTTCGCCAAAATCTCGGTGGTAAGAGTGGAGCGCATTGAGACACGCACTGACGACGGCATAACAACGGGCTTGAAACTTAGCCTTGCTATTGAAGAAGGTCCAGTCGTACAAATTGCAGGCTACAAGTTTTCCGATAGCCTAAACACACAGCCTGAAACCCTTACACGCGAACTGCCGCTCAAAGTCGGAGAACTATACAGCGAGGAAAAGTTTATGCAACTCAAACCGCGTTTAGAACGGCTGGGTTTCTTTGAGCGCGTAAGCGACCCCGAACTGCTGATTTTGCAAAAATCCATGCAAAGCGATACGCTACAAGCCGTCATCAAGTTTGATCTTGTAGAAGGCAATGTCAATACATTTGACGGTATCATCGGCTATCAGCCTCCTATTCCGCCCGAAGAGACAGGATTTCTGACAGGATTGGTCAACATTGGCTTACGCAATTTGTTCGGTTCAGGGCGACGGCTCGGGGTACGCTGGCAACGACCGAACAATTTCACTCAAGAACTTCGTGTAAGCTACCAAGAGCCTTGGATTTTGGGCATGGCACTGAACGCTTCACTAGAAGCCATGCAATTGCAACAAGATTCGTCATTTTCACAACTGCTGCTTTCAGGAAGTTTGAGCTATCAACTCAGTGAAAACTTTTCGGTGTCAGCGCTCGCGCAAGTGGAGCGAATCAATCCTATCTTTCAAGGCACAAAGCGCGATGACCCAATTTTGCAGAGTGGCATTACGCTCACCGGGCTTGGGATTGCCTACGACTCGCGCGACTATCCGCTCAATCCAACCTCAGGCGTACTCTTTCGAAATGAATACCGCATTGGCACAAAAACACTCGATGCACCAGATTCTCTCTTGGAAGCCTTAACCGTGCAGCGTAGTGTGGTGCAGCAACGCCTATCATTGGAAGCCGAGTGGTATCAGCAAACTTTCTTGCGACAAGTGCTGGCGCTGCGTGTCGTCGGTCAGGCACTCTTAGCCGAAGAAGTGCAGTTCAGCGATCTGTTCCGATTCGGCGGCGCGCAGACTTTGCGTGGCTATCGTGAACAAGAATTTTTAGCTTCGCGCTACTTCTTTGCAAATGTCGAATATCGCTTGCAACTCTCACGTAAAGCCTTTGCTTTTCTCTTCTATGACTTTGGGTATTTTTTTAAGCCGCAAAATCCGCTCAATGTGCGGGACGCGGCGCGCGAAGGCTGGCGACAGGGGCTGGGCATCGGCGCACGCTTAGAAACCCCACTCGGATTGCTCGGCATTAGTTACGCACTGGGCGAAGGAGACACAATTCTGCGTGGAAAAGTGCATTTCAACCTAATCAATCTTTTTTGACTTTTTTTGATGAAAATCAAAAAGGCGGCACTTAAGCCGCCTATTATGCACATGCAGGCAAACAAGTTATTTAAGGCTACCGACAAGACGTATCATCGAGGTATAAATATCTGACGCAAATTCAAAAAGGGCTTGACCAGCACTTTGCACCGTTACTTTTTTCCACATAAGTTTTTCATCAGGACGTACAACATGAAAGAGCAAAGAGCCATCGTCGGCGTAGCCAATGATTTCCTTAAAGGCAAAACGTGCATGTCGTATATCAAAGCGCATCAAATTTTCTTGACGAACCAGGCCACTGGGTAAAGCATTTTGATACTCCATAAGTACCCAGAGGTCTATCGTCTCCGTAGCGCGGTTTAGGCGCGCATCAGATGATGTAGCAAAGTATTTCACCACACCTGATTCAGCCACATAACTCCACTTGGCATTCGGTTGAGCAAGTGCAATTGCAAGGGGCAAGAACCAGAGGGCAAGAGCGAGAAGCAAAGCACCTTTTTCATATTTATCCCCCTTTTTCTTTAGCCGTTGACGGAAAAAACAGAGCTCATCGGCTTTCATTAGTTACGCTAATGAGTAGACAACGTTAGGTTTTTCTGTGAAAAAAAACAAAAAAAACTTGTTAGAAAATTTTGATTAACTCTAAAAAAAGGAAGTTGCTAAGTGCTATTTAGAAAAGGAGTTATGGAATTTTGTTGCATAAAGACACACAAAAATGCTCGAAAAAAAAAGCAAGCGCTCAAAACGCTTGCTTTTGCAGAGCAACAATGCAGAAAGGGGGGAACTACTCGACTTGCGCTACTTTTTGATTTTCATGTGTGCGCATCAGTGCCGCAATGCGACTTTTCTCTTTATTGACCTTGTAGTCCAAGTAGTCGCTCAAGGCAGCAATTTCATCAGGTGTGCCTACCAATTGCGGCATATACTTTTTGTAAGGAGAGTCGTCCTTGTATTCATGCAGCGTTTGTAAGAGATTGGTAATAGACTGATGGTCGCGTCCAGAGAGGAATTTGGTCAGGGAGCGATATCCTGTGCTTGTATGGCAGTTCAAGCATTGACCACGGTACATGGCTTCACCTTTGGAGAGGATGAGTTCGGGCTCATTGCTGTTGTCGGCAACAGGGCGTACCCACATGGATTTTTGCAAATAGCCTTTCTGACTCATTTGAGCTACTTCTGACTTACGAATGCCATTGGAATACATATGTTGTGCAATGACATAAGGCTTGCGCAGCATTTCGCGGGCGTATTCGCCAGAGGCTGTGATGACTGCTGCAAGAAAGAGCACCGCTAAACCATGTCCGAACGCAAAATCTTGTGGAGCTTTGCGCACAAAGAAATAGACCACACCGACAATCGTAGCCGAAGTCATAACCATCACGAGCGCAATGCGTGTAACTTGCGTGAAAGCGCCTGAGCCAATCGTAGAGATACCAAGTTCAAGCAGAGAACGATTGACTTCAGGGACGCTTGCAAGATACCAGAGGAAAGCAAATGGCGTAGCGACGAATGAGGGAATAAGCCATTTTGAACTCCAAGTAATGAGTTCGCCTTTAGCTTTCACATCATGATCCAAACGGCTATATGAGACCAACGACCAGATTCCAGCAAGTGAAATGCACACCAAGATGCGCAAGAACAGGCTTGGGAAGTAAGTCGGATTGAAGAACGCTGACCAAAATTGCGAGGCTTCTTGTCCGGTGCCAGCAACTGCAAGCCAGGCTTCACCGGGCGTAAGCATAAAGCTCAGAATACCATTGATAATCACGAGCGTGCAGAACGACGAGAACGCATAGAGCCATCCCACGCGCTGGTGAGCTTCATGTGAGATTTTATTCCAAGAGTAGTAGTAGACGGCAGCAGAGGAGAGTTCGACGATAAAGAACACCCATTCCATTGCCCACCCAAAGACAAAGTTATGAATGAGTGTGCTGGTCGATTCAGGGTGTGCAAGTCCAATGGCAAACCAGATGCCTACGCCAGAAGTGGCGCCAAAGACATTAGTCATGATGAGAAAAAAGCGCGAATGATTTTTCAGGCGTGCAAGCCAATCCAATCGGTTTTCGCGCAGGGCTTTGCGTTCAGCAAGTACGAGGTAGAGCCCACCGCCAACTGCAAATTGGGAGATCAGCACGTGAAAAATAGAGATGAGCCCAATTACCCATCCGCTACCGATGACAGGTACATCCCAAAATGGGTAGTTCATAGTTGTTACTTCCTTTCTCTTTGTGATTCAGTTGAATAAGCAATAGGTTTCAGATAGACATATAGCCCCAGATGGTCGTAACGATAATGATTCCGAGCGCAAGCAATCCAAAGTAAGTCGCATTACGCGCACGGCGACCATTGACATGCTTGTTGTCATAAAGTGGAATCAGGGTCCAAAGCAGCAAGCCCAAGGTGAACAGCGTGATGCCTAAGCCTTCACCGAAAGCGGCAAGTTCGCCTGAAAACATCTTACCCAGAATTTTCAGCGTCTGGAAGGCACTCATAAAATACCATTCAGGATGGATGCCCTCAGGGGCAGGCTTTAGAGGGTCGGCTTCTTCGCCGATGCCCCACGGGTAGATAGACGCACAAAGGGCAAGCACATTGAGTGCAATGAGCCACATGGCTAAATCTTGCATCAAAAAGTTCGGAAAAAAAGGAATCGACTTGCGTTCCGAAGCTGGTTTGGCTTCTTCACTCGGTAGGGTTGCGTTGCCATGCTTTTGTACGAGCCAGAGATGAAAAATCAAGATTGGCAAAAAGATGGCGGGCATGACAACAACATGCAAGGCAAAGAACCGCTGCACCGTAATTTCGCTCACTTCCAATCCGCCACGGAAAAGGTTGGTCATGGGCTGACCAATCACGGGCAGGGCTTCTGGAATGGAGAGCCCGACTTTTGTGGCAAAGTAAGCCAGCTCGTCCATCGGCAGCAGGTAGCCGCTGAAGCCAAAAAGTAGGGTCAGAATCAGAAGTAGCATGCCGCTCCACCAGCCAAATTCACGCGGCGCGCGATAGGCTTTCATAAAATAAACGGAGAACATGTGCACGAAGACCGCAACCACCATCAAGTTTGCTGACCATGAGTGAGCAGAGCGAATCAGCCAACCAAACTCAATCTCATTGGTGATTTGTCGTACCGATTCATAGGCTTCGGGACCCGGGCGGTAATAGACCAAGAGCAGGACGCCAGTCAGGCATTGCACGATAAAAAAGAAGAGAGAAATACCGCCCCAGAAATACCAAAACGAGTGGCGATGTGCAGGCACGGTCTTTTTTGAAGCAAACTTGATAATCTCGCTCAGACTTAGCCGCTCATCGACCCAGCGATAAAGCGCTTTCATCATTGTTGGAAACTCCTTTCAGGGTTAAACTTTGGAGACTGTAACGCCACCCTCACCTACTTCGACCTTGAAGGTCTTCAAGGGCTTTGGCGGTGGACCGCTGAGCGCACTGCCTGTCTTAACATCATAGACACCACCATGACATGCACAAAACAGTCTGTTCAAGTCAGGTTGATACTGCACCGTGCAAGCCATGTGGGTGCAAACGGCTTCCATGGCGCTCCAAGTGTTGTCTTTGTGGTGAATCAAAATGCCGGGCTTTGTGCCAAACTTAAAGAGCAGGGCGGCACCGGGCTCGAGTTTCTCAGCATCAGGCAAGCGCACTTCGGAAACCTTTGCAGCTTCCATAGACTTTTGGATAGGTGAAGCAAGGTAGCGATAAATTGGATAACCAATTGCGCCAGCATAGCACAGTCCAATACCTGTAAAGAGCGCAGTCGTAAAGGCACGGCGGCTTATAGATTCTTCTTTTGCGCTCTCTGCACCGACTGAATTAGATGCATGAGAGAGCGGTTGTTCGGCGGCGTTACTCATGGGCGTGTTCCTCCACTCTAGGTTGAGATTCAAAAATCGTGTTGTCAATGCCTAAAATCACTGGCTTGGCTTTTAAGACAACCGTCAGAAGCCAGCCAATAATGCCTAAACCTGCAACAAAAAGCAGTAGAAAAATGATGACGACAGACCAATTTGTAACCACGACTCTATCCCAGACATCAAAGCCTTTGGTGAGCAGTGTAATGTCGCGCAGTCCATCACGAAAGGCAGTCATGGCAAGCATGGCGACAATGGCTGCAGCAAATCCTGTCCAGCCGATAAGTTTCGATGGCTTCGAGCGAATTGCGCTAAAAAGCGCAAGACCCAGTAAGACTGCCGCCAGTGCAATCCAGATGTAGCCAGAGACGTTGGTAAGCAAGGTATTGCCAAGCGCGTCTTGAACCGCTGGTGGTTGAGCGCTGACAACCCAATAGGCACACGCCCCTTGAACCAGCAGCGCAAGGCTTGCAAGTCTGCCACCAAGCCCACTCATATAAGTTTGTACATCGAGAAAGAGCTTGTTGGACGGTGCAAGCCAGAGCAGCCAAATCCCAGCGGTTGCAAAGCCACCGGCAAGAATGAAAAGCCAGCGCGGTGTCGTCGTTGGATCATCAAGTGGCAGTTGCAAGCCAATTGGCGAGTTATGGTAAAGTGCATTCCAGACCTCAGGGCGCAGCATCAGCGTCATGTTGGTCGAGTATATGCGCGCAATGACGACCGCAAGCACCCATGCACCGAGTGCGATATGCCAATACGGTTTATTGTCGCTAGCGCGCTGAGAGGCACGGTAGAGCAGCCAGTAGCAACTGGCTAAAAGAAAAATTACCGCAAGCCAAAACGCACCAATGAGCACGCTGCTGGTGTAAATGGCTCGACCGTAGAGCACCTGCGTAAAGAGCAACGGCGGCACGCCCAAGTTGATGACATAAGTCATTACAATCGGCATGCGGTTAGCCAGCATTTGACCAGTTTGTGCGCGGCTGATAGCAAGCAAGTGTTGCGGCTGGCGCATTGCAAGAATGTTCATCGCTGCCATCACGAGCAGCCCGCCGACCAGCATTTCCATTGCTACGAAATGCAAGCCCAGCGTTACGATATGCAAAAGTTTGAATAACCAGACGGGGGCAGGCAATGGAATGGGATCCACTGCGGGAAATTGGTACTCCATACTACTTAACTCCTTTTCTCTCCTTTTTCAATTGCTCACAAAGATAGCTAAACGCTGTTCCAAAAAATGCTGCAGAATGCGCAATTGAGAGATTTTAAGTGAAAAATCTAAGTTATTGTTTTGATGTAAGTTGTGCCTAAAAACGGCTAAATCGTCCGTAGGACACGGGTAATTTGTGGCGCTGTTTGCAGCAAAAATGTGTTTTTACTGACTTAACCGTGCAAGCGTTACTTCATTACCGCAAGTCGAGAGCGCGATTCTTGAAAATTGCTGAAGTTGGTACGCAGCATGGCTACAAGCGGTTCGTAATGTGCAAGCGCAGAAAGATACCAAATCTTGCGTCGGTCTTTCTTTGTGGTTTTCTGCACATCAGCTAAAAATTGTGTAAGTGTGGCTTGCCGCGTCTTGACAGCATGGAGCACAGTGTCGGAGAACATGTGAGCACGCTCGCGCACAGGTGATATGGCTGCCTGGGAAATACCAATTTCTTTGAGCACCTTAAATGCTTTGTCATATTCTGCAAGTGCATTCAGCACAAGATCGTGATGCGTTTTGAGCAAACGTTCCATGCGTTTGGCTTGCACAAAAAGCTCGAGCGTATCTTTCGGCGTCTGAAGACCAAGCAAGGAAAGTTTTTGCAAATAAGCAGCGTGTGCATCATCAAAATAACGCAAGGCAAGATAAGACAGTGAATCGCTGCGTTGTGCCGCTTTCTGAGCGAGTTCCAAAATCGCTTGCTCCGACATGGCAGCATAGTTTGTCGTTGCCACGTTCATCTCGGCAGATTCCTGCAAGCCAAGTTTGTAGAACTTCACTGCTTGCTCAAGAGAGGGGCGCACGAAAACGCTCGACAATTTGAGAAAGGTAGAGCAGACTAGCCATTTCCCCAATTGGTAAATCAATTTGTTCAATTGGCAATTTGAGTGTGGCATTTTTCTGCGCTTCATCTGGTTCAGCGCCAAGCGTGAGCAGGGCGTTTTGCTCATGTGCGTAGCCAGACTTGTAGCGCATCTCCACAATTTTGGTCGCAAACTTTTCAATCAAAGGTTCAATGGTTGATAGGACTGCAGGTGATGTGGCGCTATCGGTACGTGCATTGAGCAGTTCTTCGCGTAGCGTCTTGTAATCTTTGGCAGCAATGTCGTATTGGGCAGCAGCATCAACATTGGCTTGATAAGCCGCTAAAATCATTTTGTTGGGATTCAGGGCTCGCCCTTGTGCATTGTGCAGCGTTCTGAGACTATCGCCAAGACGCATGAAGCCATCACCAAGTTCTTCGGAGAGGTAGCACACGGCATCAGCGACATTGATATAATCCGTGACTGTCGCGCCAACACTTGTGCCTTGCGTGCGAAAGCCATTGAGCAGATCGACCAAATTTTTACCCAGTGTTTTTTTGAGTGAAAGTTTTTCTGTTGTTACTGGCGCGTATGTGATACGTTCTGCAGACTGTTTGGGCTCAAATGCACTGGGTGGAATAACAAAGGCAGGTTGAAGGCGCTTGTAATCGGCATACAGCAAATCGCACTGGCGATAGAGTGCAAGCAGGGCGTATCGCTCATTTTTTTGAGAAAGTGCAGCGTTGCGTTCAAGAGCACGTGCATATTCCTGTTTGGCATCTTCGAATCGACCGCGCTTTTGGAAAATCTCGCCACGCCGATAAAGGGCATAGACACTCTCAGGCAAATCAGGATGCTCTTGGGCAAATTTGCCAAAGGCTTCAAACATGGCTTGTTCATCGTTCAGCGTGTCAATGCTTTTGATGCTGCTTTGTGGCGATGCACACCCAAAGAGCAGGACAAAGAAGAGCAGATGTAGAAGCAAGATGTGAGAAGTTGTGGAGTTTGCAGAAGTGCACATAGAAATTCAAGTTAGCAGTGTAAGAGAATTTCTTTTAGTAACGCAAATCAAAAACGAAAACTAACACATTCTGCAGCATTAGAAAAACGTCCTGATAACTCAAAGGAGATTGTGAAGTTGGTGCCTGAAGTAAAGCTAGCGCGATGCTGCAACCTAAAGTTTGGAACTTGGCTCATCAAATGTGTAACGTGCAAAACTTAATGGAAGAGAGGTGCAACTCTCTGGCTTATCAGCACTCAAACTAAAACAAAGGAGTAAAGTCAATGCATAAGCGCTCATTTTGCATGCCAATTTTCTTAGCTTGGCTGCTTGTATCGTCGGCATTTGCTCAAGCACAAGTTGCGATAGATGAAAAACTCTATGATGCACTAAAGTGGCGTTCAATTGGACCCTATCGTGGCGGACGCTCGTGTGCCGTAACAGGTGTGGTAGGGCAACCCAATGTGTTTTATTTCGGCGGCACAGGTGGCGGTGTCTGGAAAAGCACGGACGCAGGCGCAAGTTGGACAAATGTCTCTGACGGATTTTTTGGCGGCTCAATTGGTGCAGTAGCCGTAAGCGAATCAGACCCCAATGTCGTCTATGTAGGCGGCGGCGAAAAAACCCTGCGTGGCAATCTCTCGCATGGCTACGGTGTCTGGAAATCACTTGACGCGGGCAAAACATGGAAATACATGGGACTCCGAGAAACGCGCCACATTTCGCGTATTCGCATTCACCCCAAAAACCCTGACCTGGTCTATGTAGCGGCAATCGGGCATGCCTTTGGTCCGAATCCAGAGCGCGGTGTATTTCGCTCCAAAGATGGTGGCAAAACATGGGAGAAAATTTTGTTTGTAAGCAATGACGCTGGAGCGGTGGATCTGATACTTGACCCATCAAACCCGCGCATTATCTATGCAAGCACATGGCGTGTGCGTCGCACTCCATATAGCTTTGAGAGTGGCGGAGAAGGCTCACTGCTGTGGAAATCAACCGATGGCGGCGACACGTGGGAAAACATCTCACGAAATGAAGGGTTGCCAAAAGGTACGCTGGGCATTATCGGCGTAACGGTCTCACCTGTAAATCCTGAACGCGTCTGGGCAATTGTTGAAGCTGAAGATGGTGGTGTCTTTCGCTCTGATGACGGTGGCAAAAAGTGGGCCAAACTCAATAGCGACCGCAACTTGCGTCAGCGTGCATGGTACTACACACGCATCTACGCTGATACAAAAAATCCTGATATGGTCTATGTACTCAATGTCGAATTCCATCGCTCCAAAGATGGTGGCAAAACCTTCACGACAATTCCTACACCACATGGTGATCATCACGATCTCTGGATTGACCCAAACGACCCAAACCGCATGATTATCGGTGATGATGGCGGCGCACAAGTCAGTGTCGACGGCGGCGAAAACTGGACCACATACCACAATCAACCAACGGCACAATTCTACCGTGTTACAACGGACAACGTGTTTCCCTATCGCATTTATGTAGCGCAGCAAGACAATTCAACGCTGCGCATCCGGCATCGCTCCGAAGGTTATGCCATTACAGAAGCCGATTGGGAAATCACGGCTGGTGGCGAATCTGGACATATCGCCGTAGACCCAAAAGACCCCGACATCGTCTATGGCGGTAGTTACGGCGGCTTGCTCGAGCGTTTCAATCATCGCACCAAAGAACGTCGGCTTATCAATGTCTATCCCGATAACCCCATGGGACATGGTGCAGAAGGCATGAAGTACCGTTTTCAATGGAACTTTCCAATTTTCTTTTCACCGCATGACCAAAATACGCTTTATGCGGCATCAAATGTGCTCTTCAAAACCACGAACGAAGGACAATCATGGGAAGCAATTAGTCCCGACCTCACACGCAACGACAAAACTAAACTGGGTCCATCAGGCGGTCCAATCACGAAAGACAATACCAGTGTGGAATACTACTGCACAATTTTTGCTGCAGCAGAATCGCCCATGGAGAAAGGCCTTATCTGGTGCGGCTCGGATGATGGCTTGATTCACATCACGCGCGATGGCGGCAAGACTTGGACAAATGTAACGCCAAAAGACTTACCTGAATGGTCTATGATCAACTCAATTGAAATCAACCCACATGAAAAAGGTAGTGCCTACATTGCCGCAACACGCTACAAGCTCGACGACTTTGCGCCATACATCTACAAAACAACGGATTACGGCAAAACTTGGAAGCGCATTGTCAAAGGCATTGACAAAGAGCATTTTACGCGTGTGGTGCGCTGCGACCCTGTGCGTAAAGGATTGCTGTTTGCAGGCACAGAAAGCGGAGTGTATATCTCGTTTGATGATGGCGAGAACTGGCGACCCTTTCAGCTCAACTTGCCAATTGTGCCGATTACGGACATGACCATCAAGGACAGCGATTTGATTGTCGCCACACAAGGGCGCTCACTGTGGCTGATTGACGACATCTCACCGTTGCGAGAGCTTACAGCAGAAATTGCAAAGAAAGACCTGCATCTTTACACACCACGTCCGAGTGTGCGTATGGAGGGCTCACGACCTGAAAAGCAGCCCAAGGGTGTCGGTGAAAACTTACAAGCCGGCGTACTCTTTACTTTCTTTCTCAAAGAAACGCCCGACTCTACTAAGCCTGCAAGGCTCGAAATCTTTGAAGCAAATGGCAAGCTGATTCGTGCGTTTTCAACCAATGCAAAAGAGAACAGTGAAAGGCTCAATGCCAAAGCAGGGTCAAACCGATTTACATGGAATATGCGCTATCCAGATGCAGAGCGGTTTGAAGGATTAGTGCTCTGGGCGGGCGGCACACAAGGACCAAAAGCTGTGCCAGGCAAATACGAAGCGCGCCTAGCTTACGGTGGTAAAACAGAAAAAGTGACTTTTGAGATTATTAAAGACCCAAGAGTTAGTGCATCGCAAAAAGATTTAGAAGAACAGTTCGAGTTTTTGATTAGCACTCGAGATAAACTCTCCGAGACGCACCAAGCCATCAAGCAAATTCGCGATGTGCGTGAGCAGCTCAATCAACTGGTGAAGCGCTTACCTCAAGACGAAAACAAAGAAATTCACACAGCGGCAAAAGAATTGGTCAGCAAGCTGACTAAAATTGAGGAGGCACTCTATCAGACTAAAAACCGAAGCAGCCAAGACCCGCTGAATTTTCCAATTCGCTTGAATAATAAACTCAGTGCCTTGGCAACGCTGGCAGGACGCGGTGATAATCGACCGACCGACCAAATGCTGCTCGTGCGCAATGAACTCACGCGCCAAATCGATCAAGAACTTTCAGCCCTGAAAACACTGCTCGAAAAAGATGTGCCTATGTTCAATGAACTTGTCAGACAAAAATCTGTGCCGAGCGTGCTGATTAAACAGAAAGCGCCAAGTGCGGTAGGAAGTAATTAGTGGAGCAAGGTGCGCTTAGCAAATGACACTTGAAAGAAAAGGCAACGGCGCCCCTGCACGTTGCCTTTTTTAATGTGAGCTATCTAAACAATGTCGATTTTCTCATCAATACTCGTTCGACTTGGTGTGCTGCCGCAAAAGCCAATTGACAGTGCAAAGACCTCACTATCGCTCAAAGAAAGTTTTGCGGCACTCAAATACTTGCCCAGATTTCTTGGCTTGGTCTGGCAAGTGAGTCCTACGATGATGATTGCAGATGTACTGATTCGCATCGTTCGTGCCGCCTTGCCGCTAGCGTGGCTCTATACGGCAAAACTGATAACCGATGAAGTTGTAAATCTCACTCAAGCGCCAGATGCAAAAAATTTTGAGAGGCTTGCGCTATGGATTGCAATGCAGTTTGTTGTAGCAGTATTGACTGATGCACTGGCGCGGGCAAATGCTTGGGTTAATAGTCTGCTGGGCGATAAAGTTGCAAACGACACCTCGCTCAAAATCATGCAACATGCTGCAGCGCTTGACCTTGAAAAATTTGAAGATGCGGAGTTCTACAACAAACTCGAACGAGCACGCCAGCAAACAGGCAATCGAATCGCCTTAATGGCAGAAGCCTTAGGACAAGCGCAGCAGGCTATAACTATCATCGTCTTAGCTGCAGGATTGATTGCATTTAAGCCATATCTGATTGTGTTGCTGGCAGTGGCGCTTGTGCCAGCGTTTTTAGGTGAATCGCACTTCAACGGGCAAAGTTATTCAATGATGTATGCGCGCACACCGGAGCGCCGTGAGTTAGATTACCTGCGTTACATCGGTGCAAGTGATGAGACCGCAAAAGAAGTTAAAGTGTTTGGGCTGTCAGAATTTCTCATTACAAGATTCAAAGAACTCTCCGAAAAGTTTTACCACGAAAATAAATCGCTGGCTACACGGCGCGCCATTTGGGGAGGTCTCTTTGCGACAATTGGCAATGCAGCCTATTTCGGTGCATATCTGCCAATTGCCATGGATGCGGCAACTGGCAAGATTACACTCGGCGATCTTGCTTATTTTTCAGGGGCATTTGCTAATACTCGCGCACTGATGGAAGGCATTTTTCTGCGCTTCCCAAGCCTTGTCGAAGGCGCACTTTACCTCAAAGACCTATTCGATTTCTTTGAACTCAAACCCACAATTAGAGCACCACAACATCCAAAGCCTGTTCCAAAACCAATTCAAAAGGGGTTTGTATTTGAGAATGTCGGGTTTAAGTACCCACGCTCGGAGCAGTGGGCGGTGCGGCATGTGTCCTTCACGCTGCATGCAGGCGAAAAATTGGCGCTTGTAGGCGAAAACGGTGCCGGCAAAACCACGCTCACCAAATTGCTCGCGCGTCTCTACGACCCCACAGAAGGGCGCATTTTGCTCGATGGCATTGATCTACGCGAGTTCGATCCAGAAGCGCTGCGCCGTCGCATCGGTGTAATCTTTCAGGATTTTATTCGCTATCAGATGACTGCTGCAACAAATGTGGCGATAGGTGAAATTGATGCGCGTAACGATATGCTTCGGGTGGAACATGCAGCAGAACGCAGTTTAGCAAAATCCGTCATTGAAAACTTACCAAAGCAATATGCGCAAATGATTGGCAAGCGCTTTGCAGACGGCGTCGAACTCTCAGGCGGTGAGTGGCAAAAAATTGCGCTGGCACGCGCCTATATGCGTCAAGCAGATGTGCTCATCTTGGATGAACCAACTGCCGCACTGGATGCACGCGCCGAATATGAAGTCTTTCAACGCTTCGCCGAACTAACACAAGGCAAAACCGCAGTGCTAATTTCACATCGCTTTTCAACCGTGCGTATGGCAGATAGAATTTTGGTGATGGAAAAAGGCGAACTGTTGGAACTTGGGTCGCATCAAGAACTGCTACACAAAAACGGTCGCTATGCTGAATTGTTTGCGTTGCAAGCCAAAGGCTATCAGTAATGCTAGTGCGATAGTCGATGAAGAAAAGGAAGGCAAACTCAAATGCAGGCAAGTCAAAATGTGCAAAGCTATTCAACCAATTTCAAAGCAGAAGAAACGGTGTGGAGAACAATGCCAGCGGCAACTGCAGCGTTGAGCGATTCAACGGCTTTGGTATTGCCACGAATGCAAAGCGTCTCATCTGCAAGAGCCATGACATTTTGAGAAATGCCAAAGGCTTCACTGCCCACAATAACAAGACTTTTAGACGCAAACTTAACCGAAGAGAGTGGTGTGCCGCTTAGCGCTGTGGCGTAGAAGGTAAAACCTGCTTGTTTGAGCGTAAGAAGGTCATTGAGAAAATCGGTACTGCGAATAAGGGGCAATGAAAAAAGGCTACCAGCACTGGCTCGTACGACTTTAGGATTGAAGAAATCAGCGCTGTGAGTGTTGCTAATCACAGCACTGGCGTTAAACCAAGCGGCGGTGCGCAGCAGGGTGCCGACATTGCCAGCATCTTGCACGCCGTCGAGTGCAAGTAGCAAGGAAGGGTGAGCAGAATGTTGCGCGTCTATTACATCGCTCAATGTACTGTGCGGTTGCTTAAAAATTGCCATCACGCTTTGTGGTTCCTCAGCATCAGCAATTTTTCAAATGCTTTGAGGGGAAGAAAAAACTGCTTTTCAGGATATAAAGAAGCCAAATTGGATGGCCCCGAAGAGTCGCCTTTGAAGAGCAAGGCAAGAAGCATATCGGGGTGAGGAAGTGCGCTAAGAAGTTGTTTTACAACGCGCTCGCCTTCAGCTAAAAAGAGACGCTCGGTATCGCGGATTTTCTTGTCGCGAAGCCGAGCGTAGAGTTTTAATCGTGCCTTGCTGAGAACAAATGTTTCGCGCACGGTTAGCGCCGAATTTCAAATTCTCGATATGCTACACTGGCTGTCCAGTTGTCGCAGACATCCGTAGGTTCAACGGGCAGAGCAATCGCATTGCAAAGAGAGTTTGTGGCATCATAGAATTGACAACGATTGCACTTTTTGAGCCCACCACCATGGCGTACGCCACGCATGCGTGCCATCGCCCGCGTGGAGACCTGACCATCTTGCGAGAGTGAAATCTGCGCGAGCAGTTCCATGCCTGTGATTGGCGGTGGACCTTGACGCAGCGACTCTTGGTCATTGCCGCTCATACACCGCTTGATATAGTCATAAAAACCGACAGTATCTAACGTAATCTTAGGACGATAGTTGCCTTCTGTGCCCATAGTCTGAGGCTCTTGAGGCGCATGAGATTTAGCAATTAGGGCATCAATCGTAAGACGAACCTGTTGCACCGTGATTTCCTTATACCCCATACGTTTGAGCATCAATTCAAGACGTGTGTCTTCCATTGCGTTGACCGTCTCACGCAGTTTTTCTAAGCCGCCGAACATTGGCGCCTGACCTATCAAGGCTTTTTCGAACTTCTCAAGTGGCGTCAGTTCCTCTGTGGATGCGGTGCTTGCCGGTGTCGCAGACGCAGCAGATGATGTACTATCTGAAGCGTCAGCAGGCCGCAGCGTAGGTTTGCTGTACAGGGTAAACCGCTTGGGATGCAGAAATTCATCATCAATCTTGTAGCCGTCTTTGAGCATCTGCTCTTTAGCTTCGCGAGAGAGGCGTGCGCGACGCATGGAGACGCTCTCCACAATCGGGCGACCAATTTGAAGATTGGCGAAGTCAATTGCAAACACCCCGACGACAATAGCAAGGAAAATGCCAAGCGAGAGCAAAATCAGCTCAAGGTCTTTGCCAACGGTGGAGAAAAGAATAACCTGCGAGAGAATATAGACTAGGGCAACAGCCAGCAAAATTTTTTGATTTTTGGGATCCATATCGCGCACTCCTTCGTAGATTGGATTAACAAAAATTTCGGTGAAAAACATCAATCGTCATTCAAATGTTCCATCGCCCTCAAGAGCCAGAACACAAGCCCGATTCAAATCCGTTACTGCGACGAAGGCTTCGAGAGCTCTTGAATACGGCGTGGCTTATCACTGCTACCAAGTTGCGATTTGAGCGGCGGTGGTGTCTTAATCAGCGATGGCTTGACTTCCTTCATAAACTCATCGGCGCTCATGCCAACGGCGTGTGCCAGCGCAACCGCTTCTTTGACGGTCAGGCTATCAGTGGAACGATTGACTAACTCGTTCAGATAGCTTTCTGACAAGCCTGTCAGTTCGCTCACGGCTTGAATTTTAAGCTTCTTTGAGCGCAAAATATCACCAAACTTAGTCATAACAGTAAAGGTTAAAGTTGAACAACTGGTCTATTGACCTACTATGAAAATACACTACTGGAATTGGAAAAACTGAAGTAAGCCTGTATCGCTGTAAGTAAAAAAAGACGATTTGGCTGATTTGCAGCAAAAGGTGTGGAGAGGTCTTAGAATCTATCACCAAATTGCGTAGGCGTAACACAAGCCGATTCAAAGCGGATGCCAAAGTGGTAGCCATAAGTTTTGACATGTGGAATTTCTTGTGCCAGCTCCTCCAAATCTTCCAAGTCGGTATGTACAGGGTCACGTGAGAGAGTGGTGTCGTGCAGCAAGAGCTCACAATCACTAAACCACTCTGGTGAGAGCTTGTCGTATTGCGCTTTGTCTATAGAGCCGTTTTGCAAGCGAGCATTAATCAAACGGCGTGAGTAGAGAATATCGCCTGAGATGCCAATTGTGCGACCGTTGTAAGAGAGTTTTAAGCCAAACGTGGGAATCGGATGATAATTATCACGAATGCTGATGCAGCAGCCATGAAAATTCTCAAACATGTCGCGATTGTTGAGATCGTAAAAATCAATATGCGCGCTGATATCGCCAAAAAAAGGATTGAAGATGCTTTTGAGTTGTTCATACACAGGCGGTGTGCTTAGAAGCGAGAGACGTTCTTTGCGATCTATTTTTCGCTGCATCAAGCCGCTAAAGCCCTCAATATGATCTTCATGGCAGTGCGTGATCATCACATCCGTAAGATAATCGGTATTGATTCCAAGCAGAGCGGCTTTTTCATAGACCCGAGCTGGTGGATCAATCCATATTAAACGGTCAGCAAAAAACACAATAAAATTGCTCGTTACGCCGGGTTTCGTGCCGATGCCATTGCCACCTACGATGAGCCCCAGACGATTGGGGTCAAACTGAAACGGCTCGACTTGTGAGAGCAACATATCGACATACAGCGCACCAGTTGAAGCGCCAATGCTAACAGGATATTGCGCGCTATCAAAGACAAGTTTGTTTTTGTCGAAAATTTTAACGCTCTCAGGATTAGACGTGTCAATCGTGACCTGCCCAATTGAATAGCCGTTGAGTGTAGGTTGCCACTCAAAGACTTCATCAACCCAGCGCCGCGCAACGAACTTAGCTTGCTTGTTGCCAAATTCATCATGCACAAAATCGCCGTTCATGGTAAGCTCAAGACGACTGTAAAGTGTTTTCAGATGCGCTTCTTCACCGACAAACTTCAGGCGGTGTGGCTTAGCAAAGTCAAGAAAGCGTGCTGTCCAGAGTTCAAATTCGTAGCCGGTTTGCGTATCGCCTAATTGATTAACTACAGGTGCCGTAACGACGGAGGCAACTGGGAGTTTTTTGAGATGTGGAAAATAAGTCTTGAAGAGTTCAGGTATCGTATTGACTTGAATCAGACCAGCAGAAGTTTCTACTAGGTATGCGCAGAGTGCCATCTCAGAGCCGCTGACACGATAGACCCCATTGCCGAATGAATAAAAATTACTTGAGATTCGCTGTGGTGCTTTGATAGTCTGGCTCATGGAACAGTCCTTTCAAGAGTGCGTGAATCTAAAAATCTTTTGGGTCATGTGGAACTGAAAATGGCGTGCTGACTTGAAACGACACGTTGCTTTGACGATATGTCTGAACATAGCGCAAGTAGTTCTTTGGCGATTCCAAAATTTGACGGTGCTCTTCTGAGGTAAGTGCACGCACAACTTTTGCAGGCACACCTGCAACTAACATTCCTGAGGGCACAACAAAACCCGGGCGAACGACGGCACCTGCCGCGACCATGCTGTTTGACTCCACCACGCAATCATCGAGTAGCACAGCACCCATGCCAATCAGAGCCGAGTCGTGAATCGTACAGGCATGTAATGTCGCGCCATGTCCAATTGTTACATCATTGCCAATGTGAAGCGGACCTGTATCGTGCGTAACATGAAGCGTAGAGTTGTCTTGGATATTCGTACGCTCGCCAATTCGGATAGAGCACACATCACCACGTATCACGGAGTTAAACCAGATACTGCTATCTTGCCCAATGACAACATCACCGACGATGATCACACCCTCGCAGAGAAAGACGCTTTCGTGAACCGTGGGAAAGTACCCATTGTAAGGTATTAGCTTAGGCATATGAAACTTTCAAACTCCGAAAACATAAACTGAGAACACTGAGAAAGTGTGCTAAGCCTTTTTTGTAAATTACTTAACCTCATTGGCTTTGGCTGTGACGAAAAGCATAAGATAGGCTATCTAAAAAAACGTATTGTATAAGTTTAAAGATTTTAGAACGGAAAACCTAAAGGTCTGCAAACAAAGAAAGACAATCCGCGTAGAGCCAAGCAGAACAGGCATAGCGGGCACATCTGAAAAAACTCTGTTACCCTTCAGTAGCAAGGATGCCGAGGAAAATAGCATGAAGTCATCAGAACGACTAAAGTGCGAGGCTCTCTGCAGCGCCTGAATGCAGACAAGTCTGAAACAAACATAAAGAAATTACACAAAGAAATTACGCAAGTATGTCAAAGCTAAACTCATCGGGACTAAAAAAAGTCTACAAAGGTCGAGCGGTCGTGAAAAATTCCTCGATCGAAGTCCATCAAGGCGAAATCGTGGGGCTGCTCGGACCAAATGGAGCAGGGAAAACGACGACATTTTACATGTTCGTTGGCTTTATTAAACCGGATGGTGGGAAAGTTTTCTTAGATGGCAGAGATATTACCAAAGAGCCGATGTATAAAAGAGCGCGCTTGGGTATTGGATATTTACCCCAAGAGCCTTCGGTGTTCCGAAAATTAACAGTGGAAGAAAATATTCTGGGTATCTTAGAATTTTCTTCCCTTTCGAAAAAGGAACAAAAAGAACGGATGGAAAAACTCTTAGAAGAATTTAATATCACACACATCAGAAAAAGTCCGGGCTATGCACTCTCGGGCGGAGAGCGTCGGAGAACTGAAATTGCGCGTGCACTTGCAGTTGAACCAAAATTCATCTTGCTCGATGAGCCTTTCGCAGGTGTCGATCCGATTGCAGTCGAAGACATCCAGCAGACGGTTGCTGACCTTAAGCAGCGTAACATCGGCGTCTTGATTACAGACCACAATGTGCATGAGACGCTCTCTATTACTGACCGAGCGTACCTGATGTATGACGGCACAATTCTTAAGCAAGGCACGGCACGAGAACTTGCCGAAGACGAAGAAGCTCGAAAACTCTACTTGGGCGAAAAGTTCTCGCTCGATCGGTATTGAGCTGCACCAACACATTCAAACAGGCTGCATCATCTCTGTCCTCTGCTCCGACTGGCTTTACACTAACTTAACCCGAAATTTCCAAGAAAAATCTCGATTTTATGCTAACTTGCAGCATCTCTGCTGCACCTGCAACACATGTCATCTCCAAAGCAACCTGTGAGCTTTGAGTGCAAATTGCTGCATGCAAAGCTCGCAAATGGCAAGACATGATGTGGCTGATAGACGTAAAAAGGACCTTTGCCTGTCATCTACCTAAACAAATCGTGAGTTATAGCTATGCGCCATATTGCTTTGTATGTGCTCTTTGCAGTAAGCCTGTCTTTAACAAGTGCTCATCTAGCACAATCGCAGGAACTCAAGCTAAAGTTTGAACAATTCACGACGGAGAGAGGACTCTCGCAAAGCCGTGTAAACTGTATTGTCCAAGATAAGCGCGGGTTCATCTGGATTGGCACAAACGACGGACTGAATCGTTTCGATGGTTACACCTTCACCGTCTATCGTTACGATGCACAAAATCCGAATACAATTCCAAGCGATATTATTCAAGCCCTGCATTGTGATCGCAATGGTACACTCTGGATTGGCACGCCAAATGGACTGTGCAAAAGTGAAGATGGCGGCAAAACCTTTGAGACAATCCTTCCAGATCCGCGTCGGCAAAATAGCCTTGCAAATGAATTCATCAATGTCATTAGTGAAGACCGATGGGGAGCAATTTGGATTGGTACACAAGATGGCTTATGTAAGACAATTGACGGAGGTCAGTCGTTTCTAACGTTCAAATACGAAGAGCGCAACAGCAAATCCATACCCGACAACGACATCACGGCACTATGCTTTGACAGCTCGGGCATAATGTGGATCGGCACACGAGATGGGTTGTGTAAGTCCGAGGACGGTGGCATTTCATTCAAAACCTATAAGAAAGGCGACAACTCTGGCATAAGTAGTGATACGGTGCTTTCCATCTCTATTGACCGATTCAAAAATGTGTGGGTAGGCACAGCAAATGGACTGTGTTACTTCAATCCGAAGGCCGAGCGTTTTGTAACCTTCTTTCCAACTTTAGGCGAGCGGATTAAAGTTTTTCCGGCAATTATCTGTGAGCAAACGTCCAATCGGCTCTGGATTGGCACAGAAAATGGGGGCTTATGGCTCTTCAATGCGAAGACAAAAGACAAAAAAGATTGGAGAAACTATGGGATTACGTCAGGTTTGACCGACAACCAAATTATTTCCCTCTATCAAGATCGGGCAGGGCTACTTTGGGTGGGAACCGTGAGCGGTGGTGTCTATCTCTGCAATCCTACAGGCAGTGCAAAATTTGAAGCTATTGCGGTCAATCCAAGACGCGGTGATAAGTTGATCGTGCGCAAAGTATCGGCAATTTGGGAAGAAAAAGATGAGTCTTTGCTTGTGGGGACAACCGATGCAGGCCTCTATCGCTATCTGCCTGAAGCGAAAGTCTATCGACGTTTGCAAGTCGGTAAAGAAGAAGATGAAGGCAAAGAAAGAAAATCGACTGCAAAAAAAGCAAAAGTGCAGCCTAAGAAGTCGCTAGCAAAGAAAGGCAAGAAAGCTAAAGATGATGTTAAAGCTGCTACCATTGACCTTGAAACTGCCTATGTCACAGCGCTGCTGCGAGATAAATCAGGGATGCTTTGGATTGGCACTGCAAGCGGGTTGTGCGTGCAGGCGCAAGAGAAAGGACCATTGCGCTATTTCTTCTACTATCCTGAAAATCCAAAAGGACTGTGCAGCAATGAAATTACTGCACTCTATGAAGACCAAAAAGAAAATCTATGGATTGGCACGAAAAACGGATTGTGTTATCTGCCCAAAGCAAATAAGTTAGACACCGCGAAAGGCGGGAAGATGACGGTCTTCAAAAGTGATCCAGAAAAACCAAAAACGCTTTCAAATAATCATATCACGACAATTTTTCAAGATAAAGAGGGAGCGATTTGGGTTGGTACAAACGGTGGCGGACTGTGCAAAACGATCGATGGAGGTAATACATTCACACGCATGTTGAATGAACCGCAAAACCCGAAAAGCCTCTCTTCTAATTCAGTTTGGGCACTCTGTCAAGACGCCTCAGGTGCAATTTGGGTCGGTACAGACGGCGGCGGGCTGTGCAAAACCACGGATGGTGGACAAACTTTCACTGCATTTCGAGAGCGTGATGGGCTCAGCAGCGATATTGTCTATGGGGTCTTTGAAGATAGCGAAGGGTTTATCTGGCTCAAGACGCGCAAGAGCATTACTAAAGTAACACCAAACACTGATGCCGCATCGGCTAACACAAAACCACTGATGTTCAGGAACTACGATGGGCTAAGTGGTGTGCAATTTGGATTGCGAAATATGCAACTCCAGCAATTTGAATTGCCATCATGCCACAAAGGCGAAAGCGGATACCTTTACTTCGGTGGTGTGGGTGTTATTACGAACTTTTCACCCGAAGCCTTTCGTGAGAAGTCGTATAAGCCACCGATTATCATTACGGGCGTTGCGGTCAAAGAAACGGTGGGCGACACAGAACGCGATAGCGTTATTGCAATCGGTGAAAAAAATTGTACTGCCTTACAAATACAATAAGTTTTCCATAGAGTATTCTGCGTTGGCGTACTACGAGCAAACAAAAAATCAATATGCCTACAAACTCGAGAGTTTCGAAAAAATTGGAATTATGCAGGTGCACGACGCGAGGCAACTTACACCAATCTTGAACCCGGTGAATACACATTTTATGTCAAAGCAGCAGGACCGGATGGTGTCTGGGACGAAGAGGGTACAAAAATTAGTCTGGAAATTGTGCCCCCATTCTGGAAAACATTCTGGTTCCAGTCTTTAGCCACACTGCTGGGTGTTGTCAGTGTAGGAGCATTGGGCTATGTCGGCTATAAACAGCGCGTCAAGACGATTGAAGCCCGCAATCGAGAACTGGAGGCAAAAGTCCGGGAAGCGACACAGGAACTGCGCAAGAAAAATGAAGAAATTCAAAAACAGAAAGATGAGCTCGAGGAAAAAATCGTAACATTACTTCAAGCATTGAATACGCAAAAACTATTCAGATGGCGCTACTGCCCGAAAAAGAGCATCTGAGAGCACATTTACCCGAACATTTTATTCTCTACAAACCCAGAGATATTGTCTCTGGAGATTTTTATTGGTTCCATGAAGAGCAAGGAAAAATCATTTTTGTGGTAGCCGATTGCACTGGACATGGTGTGCCCGGTGCATTTATGTCGGCGATTGGTGAATCGCTCTTAGGGCAGATTGTAATTGAAAAAAACATTATGAATCCCGCTAAAATTTTGGAAGAGTTGCATCGTTTAGTGCGTCGGGCTTTGAATCAAAATGATGAAATTGGTGGCAGTCAAGACGGCATGGATGTCGGGATAATTGTGATAGAAAAATCTGTCGATACTGAAAAACGCGTAATCTGTTTTGCAGGAGCACGCCGACCGCTATACTACACAAAAGAAGGCGAATTGTGCGAAATTAAGCCAGATAAATCCTCAATTGGGGGCTGGCAGCAAGAAGATGAGCGGCATTATACTGAACATCGAATTGAGCTGAAAGTGGGTGAAATGATTTATATGACGACAGACGGTTATGCAGACCAGCCTGATTCGCAAATGCGTGTATTTGCGGCAAAACGCTTGCGAGAACTCTTGAAGTTTATTGCAGCTAAACCAGTCGAAGAGCAACTAGAAATTTTGGATGAAGAATTAAAGCGCCATCAGGGGCGAGAGCCACAGCGCGATGACATCACAGTCGTAGGCATTCGGGTTAACTGAAAAACATCTGAAAGACTGTATTTGAAGCAACTCTCTAAACTCAAAACATGCCGCCGCTATGAACCCGACGCGCTTTGGCATTCAAGACATCTTTGAATTCTATCAGCGCATCTCGAATGCACGTGTGCTGATGACCTTCAAAGGCGCGTTCTCACAAGAACTGCTGGTCCAAATCGGAGAACTTGTCAAGTTGCAGCAGGGCAATAATAGCAAAGTACAAAAGATGTTTTCGGTCTTTGTGGAGATGGCGCAGAACATTCTCTATTACTCAGCAGAAAAAGAAATTAGAAATGATGGCAAAGAAGTCGGTGTCGGCATGATTATCATCCGTGAAAACGAAAAAAAGTTTCGTCATTACATCAGGCAACGCAATAGAAAGAGAAAAAGCCGGAGAAATTCAAAACTATTGTAGCCAGCTGATTGCGATGTCACCTGAAGAACTTAAAGCCTTTCACCAAAAAAAACGATTCGAAGAACCGCCTAAAGGAAGCAAAGGCGCAGGACTGGGCTTGATAGAAATGATTCGTAAGTCTGATGAAAAAGCAGAGTTTTTAATTACCGAAATCGACGATCGACTTTCCTTTTTCATTCTCAATATCATTATTCACAAAAATCTATGAACAACTTGATCATTGCAGGTACAAAAACAACGCCAAGCGTTACATTTAATGCAGAAACAGGGAAACTTGATATCTCAGGTCAGTCCTATCCTGAATCTGCACTCGAGTTTTATCAACCGATTATGGATTGGCTGAATGAATACTTCAAATCAGGTAAAGCGGCTTCGCTTTCGTTCCGCTTGCAGTATTTTAACACAAGTTCCTCGAAGTGTATTTTAAACATCCTACGCGTATTTGAAAAAGCGCACAGCGAAGGCAAAAAAGTCGAAGTGATGTGGTATCACAACGAAGCCGATGAACAAATGCAAGAAACCGGCGAAGAATTCGCTGAACACCTAACATTGCCTTTCAAAGTCATTGCATACAAGTAACTTTCCCTAACATTTCTTTTGTGGCTATGAATGAAAAATCCAAGCAAAGCAAGGACATTGAAGAGATTTTCAAAACTGAACTGGAAGTCTCAAAACACGCTGAAGCGGTGCTTGCTAACGAAGAGATCTCAAAAGAAACCTTACTTGAAGAGTATCAACGCTTAGCAGAAGAATATCGACATCTGCTGCGTCAAGCCATGAAAATTACGCGCATCGGTGATAGCACACAAGAAAAACTTCTGCGCACACAAGAAGAGCTCGAGCAAGCTAATGAAAAATTAGAGCGGCAAGCCAAAACCGATGGTCTCACAGGACTTTACAATCGGCGATATTTAGACAGCATGCTCAAAAAGCTCTTCGATGAAGCCCGTGAACACAACAAAGCTTTGGCGGTGGCTATTGGTGATGTAGATTTCTTCAAAAAATCAACGACCGATTCTCGCATCAAATTGGTGATGAAGTGCTCAAAGCCGTCGCAAAAATTTTGCAGACATCCGTTAGATCAAGCGACTTAGTAGCACGCTATGGTGGAGAAGAGTTCGTTGCCGTTTTCCCTGATGCAAATTTGGATCAAGCAAAACACTTGGCAGAACAAGTACGTGCAAATATTGAAGCACACGATTGGAAAGAAATTCACACTGAACTGAAAGTAACCATGAGCATTGGGGTGTGCGCTGACATCAATTATCCAAACTTTGAAAAATGCTCTCCGCTGCTGACGAAAAACTCTACGAAGCTAAGCATAACGGACGTAATCAAGTGCGATACTAAAGACGGCTTGACTTTTTACACATGTCACTATTTGCCACAAAAGGTCGCATTTCTTTTTTACTCTTCTTTTTTTAATAGCAAAAATCTGCTATCTTCACCACTGTAGCTGCCTGAAAAAAAGCATCAGCAGCACTGAAGGTTCACCAAAATAAAATATCTTTTCAATGAAAGACTATACGAAACTCCTTGCACTTATTGATGATATTAAGCGCATTAGTGCAGAATGCACAGAAAACGAGCGCCAGTTTGTCTACAAAATGATTGAGGACGTGCTCAAAAGTACGCTAAACGGCTCAAAAGAAAAAGCAGAAGGAAGCACCGGTCAAGAAACAAGCCCCGTTAAAATCGGACGCGGCAGACCAAGAAAGGGCGAAAGCGAGATAGAAGTCCAGAAAAGCAAAAGAGGGCGCAAAAAAAAATTATTAGCTGAATCCGAAGTTGCTGACTTCGTCATCTCCGGTAAGCCAAACATGGATAACATTCGTGGGTTCTTAGAGACAACTGCACTTTCTGAATATGCAGTCCGTAGCCTCTTTGGAATCGGCGAAGAGAACGTGGTAAAGCTCTACAAGACTTTGGGAACAGACAAAAAAACCAAAGCACAGATGAATGTTGTGTTGCTTAATTGCTTAGCCGGTGCAATCATTTCTGGTAGATTTGTTGCTGACTTAAAGCAAGTACGAGAAGAGTGCCGTGACTTTAATGTCTATGACAATAATTTCACAAATAATGTGAAACGGCATAGCGAGCAAGTGCAATTTGTCTCAAAAAATATCGTTGAACTGACAGAAGCAGGACGAAATGAACTGGCACAACTTGTCAGAGTTCTTACCAATGAGCAAGGATCATCTCAACCAGGAGCATAAAGGCACACGTGCTACCCGATACCTACTTCTCTTACAAACAAGGTGTTTTGCATTGCGAGGGCATTTCCATACCCTCGCTTGCTAAAAAGTTTGGTACTCCGCTTTTCGTAACGAGCAAAACTGCAATTCTTGAAAATTTTAACCGCTTTGAGACAGCATTTAATGCGCTCGAGCACCTCACGTGCTATTCAGTAAAAGCAAATTATACCTTAGAAATTATTCGCACGCTAGCTGAAGCCGGCAGCGGATTTGACGTAAACTCGGGCGGAGAACTCTTTCGCGCACTCAAAGCGGGAGCGAGTCCAGAAAAAATTATTATGGCTGGCGTCGGTAAAACTGCAGAAGAAATTCAGTATGCCCTGCAAAGCAAAATTTTAATGCTCAAAGCCGAGTCGCTCTCTGAACTTAAACTGATCGATAGCATCGCGCGCAAACTTAAACTCAAGGCACCGGTCGGACTGCGCATCACGCCGAATGTAACTGCAGAAACTCATCCCTATATCACCACAGGCAATCATGAGCAGAAATTCGGCATTGATGAAGTGTTAGTCGAGAAAGTCTTGCAAGAAGTCAAAGCGCTGAAACATGTACGCCTGGTTGGACTTGAAATGCACATCGGCTCACAAATCTACGACCCAAAGTATTATGTCGATGCGACACTAAAACTGCTGCAAGCCAAATCACTCTGCGATACTTTAGGCTTCAAAATCGAACATCTTGATATTGGCGGTGGATTTCCTGTAACCTATTCTTCCGAAAAAAAGCAACCCCAATTGAAGCCTTTGCACGCGCGCTACTGCCACTGCTCAAAAACACAGGACTCAAAATTCTCTTCGAGCCTGGGCGATACATGGTCGCTAATGCAAGTGCACTCATCTCCAAGGTGCTTTACATTAAAGAAAATCATAACCAGAAAAAGTTTGTCATTCTCGACAGCGCAATGAACGACCTGATTCGTCCAGCGCTCTACGGTGCTTATCACGATATTATGCCTGTAAAGAAAACCACAAAAATGATTGCCGATGTTGTAGGACCAGTGTGCGAAACAGGAGATTTTTTTGCGCGTGAGCGTGCGATTGCAGAAGTTAAAGAAGGCGATTTAATGGCGATTATGTCCGCAGGTGCCTATAGCAGCGTGATGGCTAGCAACTACAACGCACGTATGCGCGCCGCAGAAGTGATGGTACATCAGCGCAAAATAAAACTCATACGCAAGCGCGAAACCTTTGAGCAGATGATTGCAAACGAGATATGAAATGAAACTCATTTTCATTTTCCTCGATGGTGTAGGACTGGCGCCAAGAAGCAACCAAAATCCATTTGCACAAACCCCACAACCCTCGATTAAAAACGTACTCACTAAAGAACTTCTCCTTGAAGAGGCAACCCTGCAAGAGCCAAGAAAAGTCTTCCTGCCAATTTCTGCCACATTAGGCGTGAGTGGCACAGGACAAAGCGGCACAGGACAATTTTCCATCTACACCTCACGCAATGGTGCAAAACTCTTTGGCAAGCACTTTGGACCTTACTTGCCGACTCCACTGAGAGAATTGCTGGCAGAGCAGAATCTCTTTAAATCCCTGAAAGCGCAGGTAAAAGCATCTGCTATGCAAACGCTTACCCTGAATCGTTTATTGAGCGATGTTTGAGTTTAAGAGCCATAGGAAAAATGCGCAGTTCTGTGTTGTTTGAAATGGCTGTAATAGAAAACATTGAAGTGCGTAGCCATACGCAGCTGCAAGAAGGTAAAGCAGTCTCGAGCGATATTACCAATCTGTGGTGGCAACAAAATGTAAAGCCTCACGCGCTCTGCACCATTGACCCCGAAACCGCAGCTGAAAATCTCTTAGGTCTTTCTAAAAATTATGATGCTGTGTTCTATGAGTTTTTTCTTACTGATCTTGTGGGGCATCAGCGCATACCAGTCTCGCCCGCAGAGATTATCCGTTGCTTAGACCGCTTCTTAGGGAAAATTCTCGAGAGCATGAGTAAGGACACACTCTTCGTGATGACAAGCGATCACGGAAATTTCGAGGATGGTGCTAACGACAAACACACAGAAAATCCTGTGCCGCTCATAGCTTTCGGAGAAGGTGCAGAATTTTTCTATACTACCCAGTCGATTGATGAAGTTGCGCAAACTGTGCTCAATGTCTTTGCAGCATCTTGCAAAGCGCAATAAATCAATTGAGAGATAGCAAGGCGTGAAAAACCTTAATTGCCCCAAAACTATGCCTTATCCTGCACTACGGCTGCTGGTTCAAGTTGTGCTCGGTATTATGATTGGGCATGGGTTCCCCAGACTCGTGCTCGTGTGGCTTATACTTGCGTTGATAGCAATTCTAATCACGCTCACTGCTTTGGCTCTTGAACGCTATGTGGTAAGCTCACGATGTCGCGCCGTATGGAGCATCGGATATCTTGTAAGTGTGCCGCTCGGATTGGCGGCCTATACTGCAGCAGTGTATGAAATGCTGCCAGAAAATACGGTGCTAAAGTTTGCAAATGAAGATGTTGTGGTGCTGGCAAAAGCAGAGACAGACGCAAAGACAAAAAATAAAGTTGCACAATGGACAGCAGATGTAGAAAAAGTCGTACTCGTGCGCACTGGTGATACACTCGGTGCATCAGGCAAAGTGCGTGTGAGATGCTACAAGCACGATGCCAGCACAATTGCACTCGCAATTGGCGAAAAATTTTGGTTACAAGGCAGACTCGAACGCCCGCGAGCCGCCATGAACCGTGGCGAATTTGATTACCGCGCCTTTTTAGCTGAAAAAGAAATTGATTTGCTTCTCGTCAGTGCAGATAATCAAGCGTTCATTAAGACTGGGCAGACTGAAATAAATTGGTTAAATCAGCACATCATTTTACCAAGCTACCGCGCAATTTCAGAAAGTCTGGAGCGGCTTTTCCCTGAAGGGGATGAGCGTGCATTTGTCAAAGGGATGATTTTGGGAGAGCGAAGCGGTGTCTCGGATGAAGTACGCGCTGCATTTCAGAAAACGGGCACAATTCATGTGCTTGCAATTTCAGGGTTACATGTCGGGCTCATTGCGCTAATACTAAATGTGTTCCTGAAACGACTCAAAGTAACTGTGTTAGGGAAATGGAGCGCACTGCTGCTTTATGCAGCCGTGCTCGCTTATTACAGTGCGATTACGGGTAATAGTCCACCAGTCAAGCGTGCCGTCTTGATGGCAGTGTTGTTTGAATTAGGTGCGGTACTTGAGCGAAAATCCTACTCACTCAACACACTTGGTGCAGCAGCGGTAATCATGCTCTTTTGGAACCCGAGAGAACTATTCAGCCTCAGTTTTCACTTGACCAATAGCGCCGTGGCTGCCATTATTTTGATTTATCCAAAACTCTCGGCTTTGTATGCCCCAGAAAAAGACACGCTGCTTGCAAAAATCTTAAAATACCTCTGGGACGCAGGAGCAGTTACAATTGCAGCAAGTGTAGGTACATCGCCGTTTATCGCCTATTATTTTGGGAGTGTGCCACTTTTAGGCTTGCTTGCCAATCTTGTGGTTACAGATATGATGAGCCTTGCACTCATGTCGAGCATACCTGCATTGATTCTGGATACAATTGGATTAGGCATTGCAGAATACTATGCGGTTTGTGCATACTACTTGGTGCGTGGTGCAATTGTTGTCGCAGAGTTTTTCAGTCATCTGCCGTTTGCAAATATCGCCTTAAGTTTTTCACCTGCCCATATCATTTTGTTTTTCTTAGTTGTAGCCACAGTGCTGCTTGTGCAGCATCGACGCTGGTGTGTGCGGTTTGCGGTTGCATCGTTCATCATGGCAACAGGACTGATGTTGTTAAGTGAACTTGAAAAGACGCCTGAGCCTCAAATCATCTTCAATGCACTGGGGCGCGGCAGTGCCGTGATTTTCAAAACAGCTTCGGAGAGCATTTTGATTGATGCAGGAACAGCAGAAAAACAGTGGGCACGCATTGACAAGCAAGTGCAAATTTTTGTCGTGATACCTTGAGCGCATTTGTGCAAGCGCATTCACCGCCGAAAGTTGCCAGCGCAGTAAAAACAAGCCTGAAAATGCTCTGGAATGATAGCCTGCTGAAATTAAACTCAATCCTCGTGTATCGAGCTGCAAAATTGCTGCTCAAGGTGTACTCAAAAGAACAAAACTTGCTTGTGATCTCAAACGCTGCTGTGTTAAAGACAGCAGAATTTTTCAAGACGGATGTTGCGTTGATACGCCTGAAGAAATTCAAGCCAAAAGATGCGGCACAATTCGAGGCGTGGCTTACTTATGCGCAGCCGAAAGTGGTGGTGGTGGAACTCAGTGGTGCGCTCAGTGCATTTGAAAGAAAAAGATTTTACCGTTTTGCACAACATAAACCCTGTCTCAAAACAACGGAGCGAGATGGACAGATTTACTTCTCAAAATCTGAAAAAGAAAACTTGGCGAACAAATTGCTGCAACTCTCACAAGTGTTGGCTTGTCGCTTGTAGTGTGTGGGCTTGCTGCTCAATGTGGCTAATAGGCTGTGATGGTAGACCGCCAAAATTTGTTGAGCAGAAAGTAGAGTCGCCTGTGCGCAGTGTTGTAGCGGCAGAAGAAGAAAAAGGGTTTGGACTAATCAATTCAAGTTGGGCGAAAGATTCGCTGTGGAATGGTGCAATAGAAATTGCCGAGTATCTCTGCGAAGAAAATACTGAAGGAGGAACTGAAACGTTCGTGCAAACGCAGCTCACGCGCCGCTATTTTTTCTCAAAGGAATTTCACACGATTAGCAACGATACTACACGCAAAGATCTTTATCCAATTCTCTCGCAGCAAGTAATCGCAAGGCGTATGGCAAAGCCGCTGCCGACACAGACTTCAATCTGGATTAGCGTCTTGCAAAATGATCCCTTCAAAGTCGTGCGCTACATTGTCTCATGGCAAGGTGAGGGTGGCATTTCTAACAAATCGCTGCTGCGCCTGACAGGAAAATTAAAATTGGTGTGTCAAAACTCCTACCAAACAAGCGGAGAAGGAGAATATGATTTGCAATACGACACGTTTTTTGAGGACCAAATTCCGCTGTCACTGCGAAGTTTGAATTTTCAGGAGAATTTGGAGTTTGTGCGTCCGACGCTTGTCTCGCAACTGTTCAGAGGCGCTGAGGCACCGAAATACTTTCAAGGCGATTACAAAGTCGAAGGACGTGATACGGTGGAGACAAAATTAGGAAGAATCGTGTGCTGGAAAGTATCTGTAGAGCGTGGTATGAAAGGCAACGACTTTTATTGGTTTGAAGTGTCATCGCCGAACATTCTTGTGAAAGCTGAACTTGCAGATGGCAGCACACGGCTCTTGCAGCAGAGAACTTACCAGCATCTTGTGCCCTAGAACACTTAACGACGAAAGATAAGGTTGCGCAGCTGTGGCAGGGCAACGGAGAGCAGCACGAAGAATGCCGTTACAATTTTGAAATCTGTGGGCGCAAGACCAAGCGAGAGTGCCGCACCCACGAGCACGCGAAAAATGATAGCCCCAAAGACAACACTGACAAGTTGCGTGCCGACCGAGAATCTATGACGAAAAAGTCCAAGCAGCGACTCGCCAATAATCACGCTGGCTAAGCCAAAGACAATGATACCAATACCCATGCTGATGTCTGCAAAACCTTGATATTGACAGACAAGCGAACCAGAGAGCGCAATCATTGAATTTGAAAGCCCGATGCCGACAATTTTCATTGTGTCGGTGTTGACGCCTTGTGTTGCAATCATCACTTCATTGTCGCCAGTGGCACGCATGGCTAAGCCGAAGTCCGTTTTGAAAAGCAAGCCAAGCAGGACTAAGAAAATGATGCTGAAACAGAGGAAAACGATGAAGTCGACAGCCCAGCGCGGTGCCTCAGGAAATGCGTTTTCAAAAGGGGTAAGCACGGTCTGAACAGTGAGCAGTGGGATATTGGAGCGACCCATAATGCGCAGATTGATGGAATAGAGCGCAGTGGTAACCAAAATCCCTGAAAGCAGCCCATTGACTTTGAGTTTGGTATGGACAATGCCCGTAAGCGAGCCTGCTAGGAAACCGAAGATCATCGCAACGAAGACGGAGTAAAATGGGTTGGCGCCGATAACCAGCAACGATGCCGTGATACTTGCGCCTAAGGTCAGACTACCATCAGCGGTGATGTCGGGGAAGTTGTAGATGCGCATTGTGATATAAACACCAATGGCGAGAAATCCATAGCACAGCCCAAGAACCGCTGCGCCAAGCCAAAGCTCCATTTGAATTCGGTTTTTGTTAATGCTTCAAGCATTAAAGATACGAACTTCGTGCATCATTTAGGTGATGTATAACTGCGATGACACGCTCGATGAGCAATAGTAGCATTGATGGGTATTAGAGCGCCTCAAAACCTGATGGAACAGAAAGACCGGCAAGTTGCAGCGCTTGGGCATTGCAGACACGCTTGCGAATTTGAACTTCCTCGAGCTTGAGCACACTTTCACCGCGCAAAATCTTGACAGCAATTCTACCTGCTTGCCTGCCCCATTCGTAAATGTCCGCTCCGTAGGCAATGAGCGCACCACGCTTGACAAGACCAATTTCGGAGGTCACAATCGGTACGCGCTTTGTGTCCAGCGTTTGCTTGATGGTCTCAAAGCTCGAAAAAATAATGTTATCGGGCAGGGCAAAGAAAACATCAATTCTTCGTGAGAGCAAAGTTTGTGCAGCTTGCTGCGATTCATTCGAGTTCGTTATCCCTACCTCGAAGAGTTCATAACCTAAAAGTTTGCACATCGAGCGCAAGCGTCCCATGGCATTGACTGAGTTCGGTTCACTGGTGTTGAAAATGGTACCGATGCGCTTGGCTTTTGGAAAAACCTCTTTGATGAGCGAAACACTCGTATCAATGTAATTGAGTGTTTCATAGACGCCGAAGAGATTCTTTGGTGCATCATCTGGTGATTTTGAAAGTCCAGCTAAGTCAGGGCGAGGAGAGACCATCATGCACACAGGCACAGTTTGCGTTTTGCTGACAGCAGCGATTGTAGCAACCGTAGGGTTGGTGGCAATCAGTACGACCTTCTGCGCAAGACAGTAATCCAAAATTTGGTTCAGATTTGCAACATCACCTTCCGCATTTTGATCAATCACATCAAGTGTCTGACCAGCTTCATAACCAGAATCTCTAAGTGCATCAAAAAAGCCACGACGTGCTTCTTCAAGTGTGGCATCGCGCACCATCAGCACATAGCCAATTTTAGGACGAGTAGGTGTTTCCGAAGAGCGGCCGCACCCTAAAAGGTTGAGAGAAAGCACAAACAGCAGTGCAGCAGCAAGGAAGTTGCAATGAAAAGATTTGCAAAACATATCGATAAGGTTGTGTGGAAAAGAACATTCCACTGTTAAGAAGTTTCTAAAAGTAACAAATGTTGTAAAAAGAAAATTTTTCATCGCCGCAGATGCCGCTCAAAGGATTTGACAGTGTTGCTCAGTAGCATGGCAATGGTCATAGGACCGACCCCGCCGGGTACGGGTGTTAGAGCAGAGGCGACTTTTGAGACCGCCTCGAAATCTACATCGCCCACAATGCGTGAGCCTGATTTTGCCGACGCATCGGCAATGCGGTTAATGCCGACATCAATAACAACAGCCTGAGGCTTGACCATGTCGGCTGTAACAAAGTGCGCTTTGCCAATTGCAGCAATAAGAATATCTGCTTGGCGTGTGAAAGAGGCAATGTCATGTGAAGCAGAGTGGCAAATCGTAACAGTGGCATTCATGCCGGCTAACTTTTGCAGCATGAGATTTGCCATCGGTTTGCCGACGATATTGCTGCGACCCAAAACCACACAGTGCTTACCTGAAGGATCAATCGCATATCGACGCAGCAGCTCAAGCACACCAAGCGGCGTACAACTAACAAAACAGTCATTGAGGCGACCAATCACCAGCCGCCCTACGTTTTCAGGGTGAAAGCCATCAACATCTTTATCGGGCAAAATGGCAAGGGTTATGGCAAAATCGTCGATGTGTGCAGGCAAAGGCTGCTGAACCAAAATGCCATGCACGGACTCATCTTCATTGAGTGCGTGAATGCGTTGAAGCAATTCAGCTTGCGAGATGCTTGCTGCAAGCTCAATCACAGTGGAGCGAATCCCAATGTCGGTGCAGGCTTTCGCTTTATTGCGCACATAGATTTGCGATGCAGGGTTTTCACCAACGATGATGACTGCAAGTCCAGGTGAGCGTCCTGTTTGCGAAAGCAGGTAGGCAAGACGTGCTTTGAGTTCAGCTTTGATCTCTTCAGAGATTTTTTTGCCATCAAGAAGTTGCATAAAGCGCACGGTGTGAATTGAAATAAGCCAATGGAAAATCAGAGTTGACCGGCTTGTTTGAGAAAAAAACAAATGGTTTTACGCAGACCTTCAGCGCGGTCGACTTTCGGCTCCCAGCCCAAAAGTTCTTTTGCACGCGTGATATCAGGGCGTCGCTGTTTGGGGTCATCAGCTGGCAAGGGCTTATGGACAATAGGAATTTCTTTCCCGATAAGTTCGCGCACAATGGCTTGCACTTCTTTGGCAAAATCCAAAATGGTGATTTCACTTGGATTGCCGATGTTGACAGGCTCGTGAAAATCTGTGTGTAAGAGTCGCCAAATGCCCTCGATAAGGTCGGAGACATAGCAAAAGCTGCGCGTCTGTGA
Organism: [Chlorobium] sp. 445; assembly: GCA_002763895.1. Classification (NCBI taxonomy): domain Bacteria; kingdom Pseudomonadati; phylum Chlorobiota; class Chlorobiia; order Chlorobiales; family Chloroherpetonaceae; species [Chlorobium] sp. 445. Next base: position 23,214 of record NSLH01000016.1, on the reverse strand, counting down.
GCCATCACCGAAGACAGTCATGGCTTCACCTTTGATAGCGGAACTGACAAAAGAGGGCAGCGCGCGACCATCATCAAGGCGCATTCTTTCGCCGTAGGTGTTGAAGATGCGCAAAATCCGTGTGTTCAGCCCATGATGACGATGGTAAGCCATGGTCATCGCCTCAGCAAAACGTTTGGCTTCGTCGTAACAGCCGCGCAAGCCAACCGGATTAACATGCCCCCAGTAAGTTTCTTTTTGCGGATGCTCGAGTGGATCGCCATAGACTTCCGACGTGGAAGCAATCATGAAACGGGCATTTTTTGCTTTGGCTAAACCTAAGGCGTTGTGCGTGCCAAGCGAGCCGACTTTGAGCGTCTGAATCGGAATTTTCAGATAATCTATCGGACTTGCAGGTGAGGCAAAATGCAAGACATTATCGACGCGCCCCTCGACATAAATGAAATTGGAAACATCATGGCGAATGAACTTGAAATGAGGATTGCCAAAAAGATGGGCAAGATTGTCGGGGTTCCCTGTAATAAAATTGTCAATGCCGATAACTTTGTGTCCTTCTTGCAAAAATCGGTCGCAGAGATGTGAGCCTAAAAAGCCGGCTGCACCTGTAATGACCGTGATAGGCTGTGTTGACATTGAGTAGCGATCTTTGAAAAAGCAGTTAAGTCTACAAAAACGATGGCGCAAATTTATAAAATAACTTGATATGCACGTAAGTCAGAAAAGTCAGGCGCAATGTGATATCTAGTTTCTGAATTTTGTATTACATTCTGCAAAAGAAAAAATCTATGAAAACATCTCCGAAAGAAGACATCGCGCTAATTGCTATTGCAAACGTGCTCATTGAGCCAGATGTCATTGCCGCAACGTTCCGATGCGATCTCAAAGTCTGCAAGGGTGCATGTTGTGTTGTGGGTGAAAAAGGCGCACCAGTCTTATCGCAAGAAGTAGAGCAAATTGAGAAAAATTTGCATAAGGTAAAGAAATACCTGCCTGAAAAAAATCGTGAGATTGTCGAAACAAAAGGCATCTATGAAGCCTATCGTGGTGACCTGTATCTGATGACGGTTGAAGGGCGAGAGTGTGTATTTGCAAAGTTTGATGAAAACGGTATTGCAAAGTGTATGTTAGAACATGCGTTTGAGCTAGGTGAGACAGATTTTCAAAAGCCAATCTCATGTCATCTTTATCCGATTCGCGTGCGTACACGATTAGGCACAGATTACTTGGTCTATTCGCAGATTCCTGAATGTGAAGGCGGAAGAGCATGCGGTGCAGCGCAAGATGTGCCAATGGTAGAATTTCTTGCGCCAGCGCTGCGACGCAAATACGGAGAAGAATGGACAAAGAAGCTTTTAGATTATGCGCGCTTCAAGCGTCTTTGAAAGCATGGACTAACTCAAATTGAAACCTTGAAACGCAATGAGCTCGCAAAGTTTATCGCAACGACAAGTTCAAACGCTTCGATTAAGTCCGCAACAAATTCTGTACACGAAGCTTTTGCAACTACCGACATTGCAGTTGGAGCAACGCATCAAGCAAGAGTTAGAAGAAAACCCTGTGCTCGAAGAGGTGAGTGATCAAGATAAACCCGATGAACTCGAAGCCATAGTCGATGACGCACCTGCACCTGAACCGCCAGCGGAACTGACGCCCATTGAGCTGATTAGCGAAAACAGCAGTGAAGGAGAAGGCAGCCAAATGCAGTTCCCTGAGCCAAACACGAAAGATGAGACCGCGTTTGAGAGTGAAATTGAAGAATATCTGCGTGAGCAAGACGACGAAGGCTACAAGACACAACCGCTGAGTGCGCCCGATGATGAGCGCAACGACTGGCAGCCTGAATACGAAGAAAGTTGGCGCGAAGACCTGCTCAATCAACTGCGCTTGCTCGATATCAGTGAAAAAGAACAACTCATCGCAGAAGAAATCATTGGCAATCTTGATGAAGATGGTTATTTGCGCTGCGAGTTGTATGTGATTCGCGAAGGCTTGCTAATGTTAGGCGTAGAGGCAAGTGAAAAAGAAATCGAGATGGTTTTAGAAAAAATCTGGCAACTCGATCCACCGGGCGTAGGTGCGCGCAATTTGCAAGAAAACTTGCTCATTCAACTGCATGCCTTAGCTGATGAATTTGACGATGAACGCGAAGATGACCGCCAGCTTGCTCAAAAAAATTTTGACCTATCACTACACAGAATTTACGATGATGCACTACCAGAAACTGATGCAAACGCTGGGGGTAACACAAAATGAATTACGGCGTGCCGTGCAACTGATTCAAAAACTTAACCCGAAACCCATTCGCAACTCAAGTGAAAGAGTGAAATATATTGTCCCCGATTTCATCGTAACCTTTGACGGTGATGAATTGGTGGTCAGCGCAAACGAACGCAATATCCCACAAATCCGCATTTCACGCCGATATAAAGAAATTTTGGAAGACAAACGCCAAGATCGCAGCGCGCGCGAATTTATTCGACAAAAAATCGAGGCGGCAAAAGGCTTCATGAGCGCAATTGAGATGCGTCGCCACACGATGCGCAAAATTATGGATGCTATCGTGCGCCGTCAATATGAATTCTTTGCAGTAGGTCCTGAAAAACTTAAGCCGATGATTCTCAAAGATATCGCTGAAGAGGCAGGCGTTGACATTTCCACAGTTAGCCGCGTGGTCAATGGCAAATATGTACAAACCGACAAGGGTATCTGGGAACTCAAATACTTTTTCAGTACCGCTGTAGAAACCGAATCCGGCGATGAAATCTCAAACCGCATTATCAAGCAGTTCATTAAAGACTTCATTGAAAAAGAAGAATCAGGCAAACCGCTCTCTGACGATAAACTTGCTGAAATGCTTGCCCAGCATGGCTACAAGGTGGCGCGTCGCACCGTAACCAAATACCGTGAACAACTCAACATTCCCGTCGCACGCTTACGCAAAAAAATTGAAGCAACTGGATAAGCAAAACGCAAAAGCCAAAAGAGCGGCAAAAATGAAAAACGATAGAGCAGAAGACCCTACCGTTTTTTGTTTGAGATAAAAGCGGACACTATCGTTATTCACCATAGACGATGATGGCGGCAGTCCCCGTGCCACCGTATGTCCCAAGCACAGGGGAAATCTGTGCAATTGTGATGGGCACATCAGGGAAGCGCGCGGCTAATTTTTCTTTTGCATAGTTCGCCCGCTCGATCTTATCGGAATAAACAACCGAAATTTGAATGTTCTGTTTGCCTTCAAGGTGGCGTGTGGCGTGATCAATGGCTTTGTCGAGTGAGCCCTTGCTACCAACACCTTTGTCGAGCTGCACAACTTTGCCTTTGTCGTCAAAAGTGAGCACAGGATTGATATGCAAGAGTTTGGCAAGAAATCCTTTTGACTTTGAGAGACGCCCACCGCGCACGAGATTGTCTATGGTCTCAAGGCTAAGATAGGCACGGATGTTTTTGACCATGTCGTTGAGGCGCGTTTCGATCTCACCAAGGCTTTTGCCAGCATCGCGCATTTTGACGGCTTCTTTGATAAGAAAGCCCATGCCCAGCGAGGTAATTTTGCTATCAATAATGGCAAACTTTCTATCCTTGAAAAACTTGCTAGTCGTGCGTGCATTTTGCAAGGTACCAGAAATGCCAGAAGAGATAAACACACCGACAATGCCATCATAGCTACGCAGCATGTCTTCATAGACTTGCTTGAAGGCCGCGGTAGCAGGCTGAGAAGTTTTCGGAAGGGAGTCGCTAGTGCTAAGACGCTTGTAGAACTCTTGTGCAGAAATGGTAACGCGGTCTAAGTATTCATCTTCGCCGAAGCGCACTTGCAGCGGAACGATGCGAATATCATGCGCTTCAAGGTATTCTTCTGGCAGGTCGCAAGTTGAATCTGTAACGATGCCGATAGGTTTTTTGCCGAAAGCCGCTTCATGTTGGGCTTTCATATCTTCGTACTTCTTTTTCTGCACAATGCCAAAGCGCGCAGCGATTTCAAAGATCGTCTCGGGCTCATTGGTGTGGATGTGCACTTTGGTTTTAGTTGTTGAGCCACCGATGATAAGTGAATCGCCGTATTCAATCAGGGCTTTACGCAAGGCTTTTTTGTCGTAATTCTCACCATTTTCCAAAACGAACTCGGTGCAGTACTGGAAAGTAATGGCTTCAGCGTTGCTTTCGACAGCGGCGGCACTGCCTTCTGAACTTGTAAAGGAGAAAAATTTGCGTTTGAGATACTCGCGGATATTGCCTTTTTGCATAAAGTCGTGAATGCCTTGCAGCATATCAACGAAGCCTTGTGCGCCAGAGTCCACAACACCAGCTTTTTTGAGGACATGCACGCCATTAACCACGAGCTGATCGGGGGTACGCGCCAGTGATGCTTTTGCCGCTTGAATAGATTCAGCAATAATTTCCTTGAAGTCGCCTGTGCGTTGAACAATCTGCGTGATGCTCATGGTCCAATCACGAATAACCGTAAGAATCGTACCTTCTTTTGGCTCAAGCATGGCTTCGTAGGCGTAGTTCTTGGCAATCAGCAAAGATTGACCAAATTCTGGTGCCGTAATACGCTCTTTGCCAGACAGTCCCTCTGCCATACCTTGATAAAACTGCGCGAGAATAGAGCCAGAATTGCCTCGAGACCCGACAAGCGCAGCGTCAGCTGCACAGATGACCACGGCATCGACGGTCGAGTCGTCGCACTCATAGAGCCCTTCGACAACTGACTTCAAGGTCAGGGCCATATTGGTGCCTGTATCCCCATCTGCCACTGGGAACACGTTGATTTTGTTGAGATACTCCTTACGCATAATGACTGATTCTGCGCCTGCAATGATGGCATGCTTGAGGCGCCGTCCGTTCAGATAGTCGATTGGCATAGAATCTAGGTTTGAGTTAGAGAATAAAGTTGTGGCTGCAGGCGCGCAAGGTTGAAACTGCAGCAGCGCAAGCAAGCTAAACCTCCATAATCTCTTTTTCCTTCTTAGAGACAGATTCGTCGATCAGCCGCTCAAATTTTTGTATGAGTGCATCGGCATCTTTTTTGCCACGATTTTTGTCGTCCTCCGTGATGAGCTTGTCTTTTTCAGCTTTCTCTATAGCATGAATTGCGTCACGGCGCACATTGCGCAGCGCAACTTTGCTTTCTTCTGCAATTTTACGAACCAGTTTGACATATTCCTTGCGTCGTTCTTCACTGAGCGGTGGAATAGGGACTCGGATAGATTGACCGTCTGCGGTAGGATTGAGTCCCATGCCAGCGTCTCGAATCGCTTTCTCAACGACAGGAGCAAGCGAACGGTCCCAGACTTGAACAGAGAGCGTCTTGGTATCAACCACAGAGACATTGGCAACTTGCTTGAGTGGCGAGAGTTGCCCATAGGCTTCGACTTTGATACCGTCGAGTAGTGCCGTTGTAGCTTTGCCAGTGCGAATCGAGGCAAGCTCATGTTGAAGTGCCTCCAGCGACTTCTTCATTCGCTGCTCGGCTGAACTTAAAATCTCTTTGGTCGAACTCATATACAAGCGTTACAGGTTTGTAGAGCTGAAATTTACAAAAAGAAAAACGCTCAAACGCCGACTCTTGAGGGAAGTAAGCATTTGAGCATTCTCTGAATTGTCATCAGATTACGCTTTTGCTGGTTCAGTCTTTTTTGCAAAGCGCTTGTTGAAGCGTTCGACACGACCAGCCGTATCAACAAGCACTTGGCGACCTGTATAGTAAGGATGACAATTATTGCAGATATCGACCTTAATGGTACTTTGCGTAGAGCGCGTAACGAAATGATTGCCACAGTTGGCGCAAATCACCTCACAGCGCACATAATTTGGATGAATACCCTCTTTCATGGAGTTGGTGTGCGTTCAAAGTTTAGTTTTCAGACTGCAAATATACATTTTCGGCGTGCTTTTGCAAGCAAGTGAAGATTCCATAGAATTTGCTATACTTCATTTATAAACCAAACCTTAAATATCACAAAACTGAATGAAATGAATATCAAACGAGTTATTCTAATCGTTCTCTCCCTATCTGTGCTAACATCAAGCGCAAGTGCCCAAAGATGGGCTCGCATTGAAGATAGCGCACGCGTCAATCGCTCCATATTCCGCCCGCTTGAAGATGCGCCAACGCCAAACGAATACCGCAGTGCAAGTGGAAAACCCGGATACCGCTATTGGCAACAGCGCGTCGACTATGACATCAAAACCTCGCTCGATACGCTCGAGCACAAAGTCATCGGCTCTGAACGCATTACCTACTACAACAACTCACCTGATGAATTAACATACCTCTGGCTGCAACTTGACCAGAATTTGAACTCTATTGAGCATAGCCGTACTTATAAATCACGCCCGGCTTTACCGCCAAAAATCAGCGAACAATTCCGCCGATTTGTCGGGCTCGATAATTTCGACGGCGGGTTCAATCTTGCGCGTGTTCAACTCGTCGATGCTAAAGGCAAACTCGTCGATGCCAAGACCTACATCAATGGCACAGTCATGCGTGTTAATCTGCTGCAACCGCTCAAGTCAAAAGAAAAAGTGCAGTTGGAAATTGATTGGTCATTTAGAGTGCCTGACAACGGTCGTGGCGCAAAAGAATTGGTACGCGACGGCTGGCTCTATGAAATTGCGCAGTGGTTTCCACGGCTATGCGTCTACGATGATGTCAATGGCTGGCAAACTGACCAATACCTTGGCACAGGTGAGTTTTATCTGAATTTTGGCAATTACAACGTAGAAATCACGGTGCCGTGGAATCACATTGTGCAAGCGACGGGTGTGTTGCAGAATCCTAATGAAGTACTCACAGCCGAGCAGCAGCGACGGCTCAAAGAAGCCTTTCAATCCGAGACCCCGCGCTTTATCATCAGACCTGAAGAAGTAATGAAACCTGAATCACGACCGAAACAAAGCGGCACACTGACATGGAAATTCAAAGCTGAAAATGTACGTGACTTTGCATGGGTCTCCTCAAAAACTTATGTGTGGGATGCAGCAGGCTTCAAGTATGGACCAAATGATAGAGTCATTGAATGCCATTCACTCTACCCACGCGATGCCATGCCACTCTGGGATAAAGTCTCCACAAAAGCCATTATCCAAACTATGAAAACATATGGACGCATGGCGTTTCAGTATCCCTACCCTAAAGCTGTCAATGTGCATGGACCTGTCTTTGGAATGGAATATCCGATGATTTGCTTCTGTGGGGCACGTCCAGCACCCGATGGCTCCTACACCGAACAGCTCGAAAATGCCTTGGTTGCAGTAACAATTCACGAAGTTGGGCACAACTGGTTCCCGATGATTGTGGCTACAGATGAACGCAAATACGGCTGGCTCGATGAAGGCTTGAACACTTTCCTCGAATACTATGCCTGCTTGGACTGGAATCCGCTTTTCCCCGCACGGCGCGGTCCTGCTAAATATATCGTGCAGTACATGCGTGATCCCAATCAAGTTCCGATTATGTCGCACTCCGACATCGTCCCCGATGGCACCTATGGCAACAATGCCTACGCTAAACCTGCAGCTGGCTTAGTCATGCTACGCGAAAATATCCTCACCCCGCAGGTCTTTGACGATGCTTTCCGAGAGTATGCACAAACTTGGGCGTTTAAGCACCCACAACCGCACGACTTTTTCCGCATCATGAACAATGCGGTCGGCGAAGACCTCTCGTGGTTCTGGCGTGGCTGGTTCTACACCACGCACTACAATGACCAAGCGATTGCAGAAGTCGAACAGCAGCTGGCAGATTCATTGCTGATGGGAAGTGCAGCAACGAAAGGGAAGTACTACTATCGCATCAAGGTAAAAAACAAAGGTGGGCTTGTGCTGCCGCTGGAAATGGAAATTACCTACACCGATGGCACGAAAGAGACCATGAAACTGCCAATTGACATCTGGCGCAAAGATGAAACGCAGTTTATCAAGGGCTTTTTCAGCAATAAGGAAATCGATAAAGTTGTCTTAGACCCAAGAGAAGTCTACGCTGACATAGACCGCAGCGATAACACATGGGAACGCGCCAAAGCGAAACCCGCCACAGTGCAACCGAAAGAAGAACGACCGGCACGTCCATAAGTTGGATAGCTCGTGGCGCAAAGAGCGCATCTGTAAAAGCAGAAGCAAAAATGGGCAGAGTGCTCGCTCTGCCCTTTAATTTTTGAAGAATGTTTGAAGTCGGGAGCCCTGTTCTCAAACAACACTTGCAGGGTCTTTTTGAGCGATAAGTGGCTCTGAGTATTCGTCTTGCAAAGCTGATGCGGTTTTGGGTTTGGCAAGGTAGCAATACATGGTGGGCACAACATAAAGCGTGAGCAAAGTGGAGATAAGCATCCCGCCCACGACCGCAATGCCCATGGACACACGGCTTTCGGCGCCAGCACCAAGCGCAAGAGCAATCGGCAAAAATCCTAAAATCGTAGAAAGGCTAGTCATCAGAATTGGACGAAAGCGTGCCACAGCCGCATCTTGAAGTGCTTCAAGTTGATCCAAACCAGAGAGGCAGCGTTGGTTAGCAAACTCCACAATCAAAATCCCGTTCTTTGTAACCAAGCCAATGAGCATGATAATGCCAATTTGGCTGAAAATGTTGAGCGTTTGATTGAAGTACCACAGCGAAAGCAATGCGCCTAAGAGTGCAAGCGGTACGGTAAGAAGAATGATAAAAGGATCACGAAAACTCTCGAACTGAGCAGCAAGAATAAGGTAGATGAGTAAAAGCGCAAGGGCGAAAGCAAAGAAAAGGCTTGAGGAACTTTCTGCATAATCTTTTGAGACACCAGCAAGTGATGTGCTAAATGATTCATCGAGAACGCGTTGCGCAATAGCATCCATAGCAGCAATCCCATCGCTTAGCGTGTAGCCTTTGGCAAGCCCGGCAGAGACGGTGGCAGAAACATAGCGATTGTAGCGATAGAGCTGCGGTGGACTGGAGTCTTCGACAAGTGTAACCACATTGTCGAGCTGAATCATGTCGCCGTTGCGGTTTTTGACATAAAGTGATTTGAGGTCAATCGGCTCATCACGGCGGGCACGGGAGAGTTGTCCGATAACTTGGTACTGCTTGCCATTGAAGATGAAATATCCAAAGCGTTGCCCACTGAATGCAGATTGCAGAGTCTGGGCAACATCACCGACTGACACCCCTAAGATCCGTGCTTTTTCACGGTTGATCAAGACTTGAAGCTCTGGCTTATTGAATTTGAGATTGACATCGACAACGCCGCCGAATTCAGGACGCTTGCGCGCTTCATCTAAAAATTTCGGAAGAAAGTCCTTGATTTTCTCAATCGTTGGCGCTTGAAGCACATACTGTACTGGCAGCCCTGCGCGTCCAATGCCGCCACCAATGGATTGCTCTTGCAAAACAAAGGTGCGCCCAATCGTGTATTTATTTACAAGGCTTTGCAGCTTGTCGGCTATCTCTTGTTGAGTCCGCGCACGCTCTTCAGGCGTTTTCAAAATCACACGCACAAAACCGCTGTTGACTGCTGCCGAACTTCTCCCAGATGCCGTAACCACAATAATGCCTTCCGACTCATCACCGACTTCCTGATGAATGCCCTCATAGAGCAGATCCATGAAAGCGTTCATATACTCAAATGAAGTGCCTTCAGGCGCAGTAACTGACATTCGAATGGAACTACGATCTTCGAGTGGAGCAAGTTCAGATTTGAGCACAGAGCCAAACAGCACGATGAGTGCAAACGCCAGCACTGCAATGCACAGACCAGCCCAACGATGCTGTAAAAACCAAGCAAGAGAACGCCGATAGCGTTCCGTGAGTGAAGAAAAGAACGGTTCAAGCAGGTTATAGAACTTGCTATGCTCACTTTTCTTGAGCAGACGGCTACTGAGCATCGGCGTTAGCGTGAGAGCAACAAATGCAGAGATAATGACTGAACCAGCAATAACTAGACCAAATTCTCGAAACAATCGACCCGTCAAGCCTTGAAGAAAGATGACCGGCAAAAATACCGCAGCCAGAACAATCGTCGTTGAGATTACAGCAAAAAAGATTTCCGATGAACCTTTAAGTGCCGCTTGAATGGGCGACATGCCCTGCTCAACTTTGGCATAGATGTTCTCTAAGACGATAATCGCATCATCGACCACGAGACCAATCGCTAAAACGATTGCCAAAAGCGTCAGCACATTGATCGAAAAATTCAGCAGATACATGATAAAGAATGCGCCGATGAGCGAAATTGGAATGGCAATGACAGGAATAAGCGTGGAGCGCCAATTGCGCAGAAAAATGAAAATGATAAGGACAACAAGTCCAAAGGCAATAAAAATCGTCTCAATAACTTCTCGAATAGAAGCGCGAATGAATTGGGTCGAATCAAAACTGATTTTAAGCTGAATGTCATCGGGCAATTCTTTTTTGATAGCTTCAAGTCGCTTAACAGCTTCATCGGCAATAGAGATGTTGTTGGCGCCGGGTTGCGGGACAAGCACAACCACAACCATCGGGATGCCATCGCGTTTGAGGCGAGAGCGCTCATTTTCGGGAGCAAGTTCGGCATATCCAATATCTTTGAAGCGAATCGTTCTTCCTTCAACTTGCTTGATAATTAGCTCGTTGAAATCGTTAGGAGTTTGAAGTCGTCCAATGGTGCGAATGCTAAGTTCTGTGGTGTTGCCTTCTATCCTGCCTGAAGGTAGTTCAACATTTTCAGCATTCAGGGCAGCACGCACATCGAGGGGGGTCAGAGCATAAGCTGCAAGTTTAGCAGGATCCATCCAGAGGCGCATGGAGTAGCGCTTTTCGCCCCAAATCATCACTTCACTGACGCCGTTGATCGTCTGTAAGCGTTCTTTGATGATGTTACGTGCAATGTCAGAGACTTCCAAAATGTTGCGCGTATCGGATTGAACCGCAATACCCATAATTGGGTCAGCATTCGCATCGGCTTTCGTAACAACAGGCGGGTCGCAGTCGGGAGGAAGTAAGCGCACGGCGCGCGAAACTCTATCGCGTACATCGTTTGCCGCATCTTCCAAACTGACATCAAGATTGAACTCAACAGTAATGGTACTGCTGCCATCCGCACTGGTGGAGGTAATCGTGCGAATACCTTGTGCACCGTTGATTGATTCTTCAAGCGGTTCAGTGATCTGCGATTCAACAATACTAGCATTTGCACCAACATAACTGGTGCTCACCGTGATAATCGGCGGGTCTACAGCAGGATACTCGCGAACACCAAGAAAGAGAAATCCAGTCGCTCCCAGCAAAACAATGATAAGCGATAGGACAATAGCTAAGACAGGACGACGAATGCAAGTAGCTGAAAGACTCATGTCGACAGGTATTAGAGTGAATCAAGAGAGCTTCAATAGCCAAAACAAAAAAAGAACATTGCAGCGTTGCGCTTTCAATCGGAATCTGTCCCTAATTGAAAGTCTGTAAAATACACGCTCGTGCCTGGACGCAGTTGCAAAATACCAGTCGTAATGACCGTATCACCATCGGAGAGCCCAGAGAGAACTTGAACTTCTCGGTCTGTGCGTGTGCCGATTTCCACAGGCTTCGGTTCCGCTTTACCTTGCTTGGCGACAAAGACTTTTTGACCTTTGAGTTCCGCAATAACCGCTTCACTTGGAATCATCACCGCATCTTCAGCCTGCTGCATAAGAAGTTCGACTTCGGCAAATGCTCCGGGAAGAACATGAAGATCACGGTTGGGATAAATCGCACGAATAGGCAAGGTGCGTGTGTTGGGATCAATTTTTGGCTCAATAGCATAGACCTCCCCTTCAAGCGTGCGGTTTACACTTTGAGTGTTGAACAAGACTTTATCGCCTTTGCGGACCATGGTGGCATATTTTTCGGGAATTGCAAAATCGATTTTCAAAGGTCGCAAATTTTGAATGCTTGCAATGCGAGTGGAAGGTGAAATATAACTGCCAACACTCACATAACGCAGTCCCACAACGCCATCAAAGGGGGCACGGATTTCAGTCTTATCGATTTGTGCACGAATAATTTCGACTTCAGCTTTCAGCGTGTTGAGTTCATTGAAGGCGATGTCATACTCTTCTTGACTGATAGCTTTTTCAGCTAACAATTTGCGCTGACGCTCTTCGCGTGTTGTGGCAAGTTTCAAGCGAGAAAGAGAGCGTTGCAACTGAGCTTGCAGTTCCGCATCATTGATCTTAACCAGCAGAGTCCCTTTTCGAACAAATGTGCCCTCCTGAAAAAGAATCTTCGTGATCACGCCAGAGATCTCAGAGCGCAGTTCAACTTCTTCACTGGCGACAAGTGTACCAGCCGAAAGCACGCGATTTTCCACTTTACGCTTCTGCACCACATAGCCTTGCACAGGTAAAACCATGGACGCCGGTGTGCTGCGTGCAACAGGACTGGAAGATGATGTCGATGGCTTGAGACGCAGCCACAAAAGTAGACTAATAACGCCAAGAACACTGATGCCTATCAGAAGCTTTTTCAACATTCACTTAGAAGTTCGTTATTTTGACAGCAGATGTTCGCCGTATAGGCGGTAAAACTCTAAAACCGAAAAAACTACTCGCACCCGTGCAACCCATCGGGTCGAACTTTTTAACATCAAATAAAGCTCGTGAATTTATGATTTCATTTCTCGCTTCCAAAACAGGTTTGTGCAAAAAAAGTGTGCTTTTGGTCAGTGGTATCCTGCTCGGCACGCTATTCGGCGCAGGCTGTTTCTCTAAATCAGGACAAGCAGATCCAGAACGCAAAGCCAATGTAACAAAGCAAACACGCGTCGAGAGCTCTTCTCAAAGTACGCAAACAAACAAAATAAGTTTAAATGAAAGCACTACGAAGCAACCTGTGCAAGCAGAGCCCATGGTGGAAGATTTTGAGATGGGCGCAAAGGGCAGCTATAAAAGTGCGACAGTTCGTCTGAAGACAGGTGAGTGGCTGTTTGATGAGGCATTGATTGGTAGCGAGGAGCGAGATCGCAAAAATGGCAACAGTGCTGCAAGGCTTAGAGGACTGGCAAAACTTACCATGCTCTTTGACTATCCGAACGGTGCAAGCCGTGTGTCAATCAAGCATGGCGTCTATGGTAATGATGAAGCAGGCAAGTGGTCGCTCTGGCTTTCGACAAATAGTGGCAATTCATGGAGGCGTGTAGGCACAAGTGTGCAGGCAAGTGCGAAAGACTTGCAGACGGAGACATTTGCGGTCAATGTCAGTGGCAAGGTACGCTTTGAGATTCGCGCCGAACTCTCGGAAAAATCGCGTATAAATATCGATGACTTTGTTATCACGCCACTTGATAACACTGCGCCACAAACCAAAGCTGAACCGCCACCTGCACCTGCAGCCGCAAGCGTTGAGGCGCGCATTCAAAAACAAATTGAGCTCGGCATGCCAACGGGCGCCTCGCCCGAGTATATTATTCGCCGTCCACAGTATGTTATCTCCTACAACCGTGACCTGAATGTCGCAAATTGGGCATGCTGGCATGTCAATGCCGAAAGTTTTGGACCCGTGCCACGCTTTCAAGGTAACTTTCTCACCGATAATAGTCTCCCAACAGGATTCTACCGCGTAACGCACCAAGATTATACCGGCAGTGGCTATGACCGCGGACATATCGTCCGTTCGCAGGAACGCACCGCCACACGTGAAGACAACGACGCCACGTTCTATCTTACCAACATTTTGCCTCAGACGCCTGACCTCAATCAAGGCGTATGGAACGCATTTGAACTCTACTGTGAAAAACTAGCTAAACAGCAAAAGGAGCTGTATATCACCGCAGGGGGCACGTTCGACAAAAATCCACCAAGACTAAAAGGCAAAGTTGCCATACCAAAGAGCACATGGAAAATTGTAGTGGTCTTAGACCGTGGTCAGGGCTTGAAAGATATCACCAAAGACACAAGGGTAATTGCGGTTGATATGCCAAACCTCAATGGTGTGCGCAATGATGACTGGCGCAAGTATCGTGTAAGTGTAGCGGAGTTGGAGCGCAGAACAGGGCTGAAGTTTCTGACCGCAGTGCCTGAAGAGGTGCGCAAAGTACTTATAGAGAAAATAGATGCAGACTAAAAAATGCAGAGCACAACCTCATGCATGGCTCTTGCAAGAAACTACCTTGTCGGGGGACTTGTGGCATTTGAAAACTTCATTGTCCAGAGGTTTTGCACGAAGATTGCGGCGATAATGATGGCGCCACCGATGAATGTGAAAAGAGAAGGTATTTCGCCAACAATCAGAAATGCCCAGAGCGGGTTGAGGACAGGTTCGAGCATGCTAATGAGGGCGGCGTCTAAAGCCCGCAGCACACGAATAGCTTTTGCAAAAAGAATGTAAGGAATGGCAATTTGAAAGATGCCGAGGAAAGCAACAATAATGCTATCGGCGGTAGAGATGGCAAAGCCGAAATAAACGTCGGGATGCATAACGCCTTTGGGGTTAGAAAAAGATTGCCAAGCCACGATGCCAGCGCAGATGATGATAATCCAAAAATTGCCTAAAAGTATAGCTTGTGTGGGTTCAGCGTGTCGCTGTTTGCGCAACAAAACGGTCATGAATGCAAATGCAACGCCTGAGAGTGCCGCTAAAGTGTTGCCCAAATAGCCTTCAACAGAGAGTTGATCTAGAAAAAAAACTGCCATGCCTGCAATGCAAAAAACACAGCGAAAAATTTGTGCTTTGCTCATCGCTTCATTTAAGATGAAGCGGGCAAGCACGAGGATATAAATCGGTGCGGCATATTGTAGGAGAATGGCATTAGCGGCTGTAGTAAGTTTGGTGCCAGCTACGAAAAACACTAGTGTCGCCGAGTAAGCAAGCGAAGCGAGAATGTTGTTTAGGCTGAATTGCAGATGCTTGGGCTTGGTAATGGCAGCAATCGTGATGGCAGCAAAGAGAGAACGCCAAAAGGAAGTCTGGAACGAATCAAGTTGAACGAGTTTAATAAACGCGCCACCTGTGCTCCAAAGTAGAGCAGCAAGCGTGACATAAAAAATGCCTTTCAGCCGATCTTCATCGCTTGCCGAAAGCGTGTAGCGGTCCATCGTGCATTTTGAAAATGAAAAATCTGAAAGTATAAGATAGCAAAAAAAACAGTGCAACGAAGTTAAACAAATCACTTGCGCTGCCAAGAGAGTTATTCAAAATTGAACTGCAAGCGGTTGCAGAAAATTCGTAGAAATAAAAGTGGGCTACCCCCCTAACATAGGTAGCCCACTGCGGCTGGAGAGAAGCTGTAAGAAGGAACACTGCAGTGGTATCTCACAAATTGCGTGCCAAAATGATGAATGCAAGGGAAGAGAAGTTTGAGCGTGAAAAGCCTTGAAATTGCGTGTTAGCCGCAGCGCGTTTTAATCGTTAAAGCTACCACTTAAAGCGCGGATGTGGAAAAATCAATCCAAAAAGTGTAGAGTTTTCAGAGCAGCGTGCACATTTTTTTTAAGGAGAATGTCTCAAAACATGTTGTAAAATTAAACAGTCGTTATGAAAAAAACATCCAAGTCAGAGTTTGCCAGAACCATACATAACCGCAAGGCGCGGCACGAATATGAAGTACTTGAGACGCTCGAGGCGGGCATTGCCCTCAAAGGGGCGGAAGTCAAATCCATTCGTCAGGGCAGAGCCAGTCTGGACGATAGTTTTGCTTTGCTGCGCAATAACGAGGTAACGCTCGAAAATATGCAAATCACGCCCTATGAGCATGCGACCATAGAGCCGCAAGACCCTAAGCGCAGCCGCAAGCTTTTATTGCACAAAGCAGAAATTCTCAAACTCAAGCCGAAGGTTCAGGAAAAGGGCTTATCGCTTGTGCCGCTAAAACTTTACTTTAACGACCGTGGCAAAGCCAAGTTAGAGCTGGCGCTAGTGCGTGGTAAAAAACTGCACGACAAGCGCGAGACCATCAAGCAGCGAGATATAGAGCGCGAAATGCGACGTGGTGAGTAAAGCGCAGAAGACAACGCTTACTGCGCTGTAAGTATGGGATCAATGCTGACAAAGACACGGTCGTTTTTGCCGCGCTTAAAAGTAACTTTGCCATCTTTTAAGGCATAAATGGTGTGGTCTTTGCCCACACCGACATACTTCCCGGGCTTGTAAATTGTCCCACGCTGACGAACAATAATGGAGCCAGCGCTGACAAGTTCGCCACCAAAGGCTTTGATGCCAAGATATTTCGGGTTGCTATCACGACCGTTTTTGGTTGAACCTGCGCCTTTCTTGTGAGCCATAATGCGTCTGAGAAGATAATGATTGAAACAGAGATGAACGAAACGATTGATACTTACTTATGACTTATGTTACGCAGCGCTACGCAATTGAAAGAATTTCAAGTTCCGTGAAGGCTTGACGGTGCCCGCGCGTTCTGCGGTAACGCTTGCGACGTTTCTTTTTGAAGACCGTGATTTTCTCACCTTTAAGATGACGAAGCACTTTGGCTGTAACAGATGCCTTCGGAGAAAGAAAAGCTGTGGTGCCATCGCTGGTGAGAAGGACCTTATCTATGGTGAGTGTTTCACCTTCCGCTGCCTTTTGCTTCGGAACAAAAATTTTATCGCCTTGCTGAACAAAAAATTGCTTATCCGAAATGGCTACAAGCGCTTTCATGGTGTTTCTTGTTTAGAAAAATGAGCCGCAAATATAGGGCTTATTCTTCGTAAATCCAAGTCGTTAGCTGTCTTTTTTAGAATCTTCAACAGAAAGAGCAAGACCACGTTTTTTAGCTTGCTTGTGGTGATACATAGACTTGTCGGCAAGTTCAATCAAATTCTCGTAGCCCTCGCTGCTACTGCTGATACCGACCGAGAACGAAAGTTCGCATGGAAATTGCCCTTTTTGTTAAACGCCTCTAAAGCTTTTTGAATGCGCGCAAATGTTACCTTAGCTTGTGCTTCGTCTGTTTCAGGCATCACAACGACAAATTCATCACCGCCGAAGCGACCAATAATATCGGAGGCGCGCAACTGCTGCTTAAGTAAATCACTAATACAGACCAGCGCAAAATCGCCCATCTTATGCCCATATTTGTCATTGATCTCCTTAAACTTATCAATATCGATCATGGCAACCGATAAGGGACGCTTGTATCGAGAGGCACTATGGATTTCATGTTCAAAAAGTTCAGTGAAACGGTGACGATTGTAGACACCCGTGAGAAAATCTTTATTTGCACGTTCTTCGAGCTGCTGTTGAAGTTGGAGATTGAGCATCTCAAACTTGTGCTTTTCCATCACTTGGTCAATCGTAATGTGCAGGGCTTTGTAGTACTCCCCAGTTTTGGTAACATAATCTTTAGCGCCAGCTTTCATAATTTCAACTGCAACAGCTTCTGAGCCTAAACCGGTAATCACGACGACAGGTATAAAGCGGCTAATGCCTTGAATACGACGTAAGATGTCAAGACCATTCTGGTCGGGCAGGTTGTAGTCCAGAAGTACGATATCGAAGCGAGAAGGATTTTCGCGAATCCACTCAATGCCTTGCTCACCAGAGTTTGTGACCTCAACTTGGTAGCGACCTTTGGCTTGCAGATGACTTTTGACGAGGAAACTGTGATCAACATTATCTTCAATGAGCAAAACCTTAAAGGTGTCTTGGTTAGACATCGTGATAAAATTGCGAACAGATTGGTAACTGGGCTGCATATTCATACTAAAAACCTCCTAACAAGCCCAACGGCTGCTGGCGTTATGTGAAAGACATTTTTTGAACTTTTTGACACTTACCCTTTCAAAGAAGAAATTAACGAATTAAGCGATGTTAGGGTTGACTGACCTTTGGTGAAGTTAAAAAGTTTTTTCATTTAAGCAACACTTAGCGAAGCAAGAGAAAACTCGCTTAACTTTGCAGCATTCAAACAAAAGAGAAAACCATGAGTGACCTAAGTATTGCAGGAAGGACATTTCACTCGCGCTTGCTTGTGGGAACAGCAAAATATCCTAATCCGCAAACCATGCTTGATGCGATTGAAGCCAGTGGTGCTGAAATTGTTACGCTGGCTATAAGGCGCATTGATGTGCACAATGCAACAACTGAAAGCATCGTCAAGTATCTTGAAGAGAAAAATCTCTTCTTTTTGCCGAACACAGCAGGATGTTACACTGCCAAAGATGCAGTGCTCACCGCGCAACTTGCCCGCGAAGCCCTGAACACAAACTGGATAAAGCTCGAAGTCATTGGCGACGATGAGACACTTTTCCCTGACACTGTGGAATTGCTCAAAGCTGCCGAACTCTTGCTCAACGATGGCTTCGTTGTCCTTGCTTATACAAACGATGATCCTATCACATGTAAGAAACTCTACAACTTAGGCTGCCACGCCGTCATGCCGCTGGCATCTCCGATTGGTTCGGGAATGGGCATTCGAAATCCATACAACTTGCAAATCATACGCGAACTTTTGCCCGACATTCCCCTCATCATTGATGCTGGGATTGGCACAGCATCGGATGCAGCTATAGCGATGGAGCTGGGTTACGATGGTGTCTTGCTTAACACTGCAATTTCGCAAGCGCAGCATCCTGTGCAGATGGCAGAAGCGATGAAACTGGCTGTAAGAGCAGGGCGTCTGGCTTACGAGGCAGGACGCATTCCAAGAAAACTTTATGCAACAGCATCCAGTCCACTCGAAGGTATCATTGGACAATGAATCAAGAGGACGTGCTAGAGAAGTTGATGGTCATTACAAACCGCAAGCAAACGTGCCGACCGCTGCCAGAGTGGACGGAAGAACTCTGTGCAGCGGGTGTGCGTCTTATTCAGCTACGCGAAAAAGAGCTTGATGCTGCAGCGCTCTATCATCTTGCCCTCCAGATGCGGCGCATCACGGCACACTACGGCACGAAGTTGCTCATTAACGACCGTGCCGATGTGGCGCTGGCGGTTGAAGCCGATGGGGTCGTGATTCCTGAAACGGGATTCCCGATTCAAGTGGTCAAGAAAATCAATCCAAAGTTTCTGGTCGCAAAAAGCGTGCATAGCATTGAGGGAGCAAAAGCGGCACAAGAGCATGGTGCGCACTTCATTATCTTCGGACACATCTTTGAGACTGAATCTAAACCAGCCTTGCCTCCACGCGGACTTGCAGCACTCAAAGACGTCGTACAAAGTGTGAAAATCCCGGTCTTTGCTGTTGGCGGCATCACTGCTGCAAATGCAAAACTATGCTTAGAACATGGTGCGTTTGGTGTCGCTGTCATCTCTGAGGTTGCAACTGCTGTGGATGTAACTCAGCGCGTACAGGCGCTGCTTCGAGCGCTTGTGCAACCTGCGGCGAGCCTAAAAAGTCAAGCCGTGAAAACTTAAAATTTTGCCAAAAGCGTGCAGCATCAAATTTCAGGATTGTGCGTGATTACTGATACAACTGTGCAACAGCGGTTTTCGCACTTAGAACTGGCTGAACTTGCCATGCGCGGCGGTGCAAACATCATTCAACTGCGCGATAAACATCTGCCTGCAAAAGAACTCTTTGCACTGGCTGTTGCGATGCGTACCCTGACCTTAGCATTTGGAAAACTCTTCATTGTCAATGACCGTACCGACATTGCACTTGCTGCAAATGCAGACGGGGTACATCTTGGACAGACCGACCTGCCAATTCCTGCAGCGCGCAAAATTTTAGGCAAAGACAAAATCATCGGAGGCACTGCATCCACGCTCGAGGAGGCATTAGCTGTTGAGCGTGAAGGCGCAGATTACATCGGCTTTGGACACATTTTCCCAACGATGAGCAAAGAAAAGCCCACACCGCCAAGAGGCTTAGAGCATTTGCGCGAAGTTGTCTGTGCTGTCAAAATCCCAGTGATGGCAATCGGTGGCATCACTGTAGAAAATGCCGAGTCTGTTTTGAAGACAGGCGCACAGAGCTTGGCAGTGATTTCAGCAGTAGCCACAGCAGAATCGCCAGAGAGAACTGCAGCGCAATTTGTGAGCATAATAAAAACGCATATCGCATTACATTCTTGAAGCTAAGGCAAGTCAGCAGCAACAAACGCCATAATTGCCATTGCTGCGGCACAGCGATTGAGTTCTTCTGGGTTGAGCTTGTCTATTGTATCCGCATGCGTGTGATGATACCAAAAGTAGCGTGAGCCCTCGACCTGCAAGCCTAGACCGGGTACGCCTTGTTGCATCAGGGGAGCAATGTCAGCACCGCCGCCCCCAAGCGTGATATGGTGCGCCTCAAGAGGAATGAGCAAGTGAGAAATAGCTTGAATAATCTTCAGTACAGAATCGCGTCCAGTGAAACCAAATCCTGTCGGCTTGAAAACACCTGCGTCAGATTCAATGGCGAGCACATGTTTTTCAGTCTGGTGTGCCTCAGCATAAGCGGTTGCGCCGCGAAAGCCATTTTCTTCATTGGTCCAGAAGACAACGCGAAGTGTGCGACGCGGACGCAAGCCTAACTTGCAAATGACTTTGAGTGCGTGCCATGCAGCCACGCAGCCGCCACCATCATCCATAGCACCTTGTCCAACATCCCATGAATCAATATGACCGCCGAAGACAACGACTTCATCGGGCTTTTCGGAGCCTCGAAGTTCAGCAATCACATTGCGTGAAGGCGAGTCGGGAAGTTGCTGAGATTCCAGCACAAGTTTGACGACAATTTTTTGTCCGCGCTTTTGCATGCGTGCCAGCATTTCAGCATCTTCTAATGAAATGGCAGCATGCGGAATTTTCGGAATAGAATCAACATAAGCCATACCGCCCGTATGCGGCGAATAAAGTGAAAACGGTCCAACCGAACGAATTAAACTGGCTACAGCGCCAACTTGTGCGGCACGTTGCGCTCCGAGCACACGCACACGCACAGTTTGACCATACTGTGTAAAAGGGGTATTGAAGAGTACAATTTTGCCTTTGGCGTCACTGGCACGCATTTCTAGTTCATCGAAGTCTTTTACCACTAAAACTTCAGCGGTGATGCCTTGCTTTGGCGTCGATACGCTGCCGCCTAAGCCAAGGACAGCAATGTTGTGAACGCGTGGTGAAAGCAATTGGCAACTTTCTTTGCCGCGTACCCAACGCGGAACCATCACAGGCTCGGTGCGTACGGCATCGAAGCCGTCCGTTTTCATTTTCGCTAAGCACCAATCAATTGCGCGCTCTAAGTTTTCGGAACCGCTAAAACGCGGACCGAATGTGTCGCACAGTTCCGCCAACCGCTCAAAAGCCACACTATCTTTCATCGTGGCGGCGATGATGCGTGAAGCAATCTCGCTGTAAGCCATAGCGATTTTGGCAGAATCAACTTGAGCAGACAGGGACGGGGGAGTAAAAAGAAAGAGCGTGAGAACAAGTGCAAGATGTTTCATTGAGTGTAAAATAAAGTGATTGTGATAAAGTTTTTGCAAAAAGTATTTTCCGAAAGTTAAAAAACTGCAGTCAAAATCAGGTAAAAATGAAAGAGCTTTTGCGTTCGGCGTGGGCGGTGTTGCAAAAAGATATGCTCCTAGAAGTGCGAACGCGTTACGGCTTAAACACAATTGCATTATTCGTGTTGATTTCCGTGGCTTTGGCACTTTTTTCCTTAGCTGGTGAGGTGCTCCAACGCGAAGTGCTCGCAGCGCTGTTTTGGAACACAGTGTTTTTGCAGCAATGGTAGCCTTGCAACGCGGGTTTGTCAGTGAAGCGGAGCGACACACAGCGCTATTTCTTGCACTCTCTGCGCCGCCAACCGCTATTTTCCTCGGCAAACTTTTTTACAACAGTGCAATGGCACTATTAGTAAATGCACTTGTGGCGTTGCTTTACATTACGACATTGAATCTAGAGATTTTCAATTGGGCGATTTTTGCTTCTGCCTTGCTGCTCGGTAGTGTGGGCGCAGCAACGTCCCTAACGTTAATCAGTGCAATTGTTGCCAACGCCACATCAAAAGGCGGACTCTTTGCGGTGCTGTCTTTCCCAATCCTGTTGCCGCTGATTTTGCTGGTCGTGCGAGCAACAAAAGTTGCCACAATGGATGATGCGCCGCTAGCACGCGCCGAAACCGAACTTCAACTGCTGATTGCCTACACACTCGTCATGCTCACGCTGTCGCTTATGCTCTTTGACTTCGTGTGGGAAGAGTAGAAAAAGCTCACTTGCGTGTAGGTGCTGTTGCTCATTTCCCCTTTTATCCCGCTAATTCGGCTTTAATTTTATCCCGAAACTCCCGGTTCGTCAAGATTTTCAATTCAAATTCATTTGCTGAAACGAGTAAATTTACCATTTCTATCATGTTCAAATCGTTCAAAAAGTAAGCAAGTTCTGTTTTATTTCCTTTTTTATCAGTCGCATATAGTGCTTTAGTGAGGACAAATGGAGTTGAGCCACCTTTCATTCCAGCATGTTCTAACCATTCTCTATTAGCTGAATCTTCCAATATTCCAATAGATATTCCATGACTTCATCTAAATAGTGTTGTGATTTTTCATTAAAAAAGTTCTACTATTTATTTTCTTCATTATCGATACATAGTCATTAACTGTTGATGAAGGGAGTCGGTCAGACCATACTCTCTGAATACTCATACCCCAATCACCAATTTCTTTTTGTATGTCGTATCGGACAGTAATTTTTTATGAATTCGATTGGTAGTTTCAATGTAGTCGTTCATACTTAATTCTTTTAGCTTTGCTTCAAGCTCTTTTCCTTTTATTTCGGGGAAAAGTTCTTTGCCAACAAAAAGAGCCGAAACTATGTTATAAATTTTCGTATGATTTTTTAGACCTAAACTGTCAATTCTTGCATTGACGTTTTGAATTCCAAGTTTATTGAGCAACCATTCGGTATTCGCATTAGAACTAAATTTTATCATCCCTTTTGCTATTTCGCGGATGGAAATTTTGCCCTCTGTAATTTTGTCTTTGACTGATTTTAACCAACTTGGATGAGCGCCACCATCTGTATTTGGAATATAAAACTTGTCTAAATCAGATAATGAAACTAATTCATCAGGATTTAATTTTCCATTAGCACACTGTTCTGCATATTCAATTGCAATAATTATTTTTACTGTACTTGCCAAAGGCATGACTTTGTCGATGTTTCTATTCGCAAAAACTGTATCATTTCTCACGAGTAGAATTGATGACTTTTCTGGGTTAAGTTTTATGAAGTTTAAAATTTTATCTTTGCTTGGTGAGAAGTAATAAACTCCCGCTGCAATTATAAAACTATAATTGCAATTACAATCCTAGTTCCTATTAACAGCTTTTTTACCATATTTCGACTGTCAATGTTGCTTGTTTTGA